>JBCDGT010000721.1:0-2639 GCA_038750915.1 Bacteroidota bacterium | reverse complement strand
GGGAGCCATGCGCGGTCATTACACCATGGCTAGATCCAATCGCAATGGACGGCGAGAATTGATCCAGGTAGAAGTCCCCAAGTTTCTGAACGTAGCAACGGAGGTATTGAATTAATACCATTTTAGCTTTGGGCGCGACCGCGGGTGCAAAGAGCAGTAGATAGCGACAAGGCGTGCCTTATCTGTACAGGAGTAGCTTCAGATATTCTTAGAGTTTAACTATTCCTTAGCCAAGTAATCCCCAAATCGGTCCATCACCCAGGCGTGCGCCCTAGCTTGTGTCAGCACGTAGATGTACCACGGAAGAGCCGGTACGAACTCATGGATAGCAGAAATAACAAATCTTCCAGATAGGACCCGTCGAAACTCTAACCAGCCGTAGTCACGGCGTTTCACCAGGCGTCCTCCGGTGATAAAAAATAGCTGTCGGTCGTCGTCGCTGCGGCTAGGGATGAATTGTAGCTCCAGCAACGGTAAGGAACCAATACTAAAAACGGACCGATCACCCTCACTGTGGACATTGATCAACAAGCGAAAAAATATAGGCAGCCACCGCTGGTAAATACGAGCTACGTAGGTGGCCGTGTGTCCGTTCGGATTCGGCAAACGTTGCACACTACGGACGGTATTTCGCTCTACGCGGGTTTTGCGTATTCGCTCCGGCAGTGGCGGCAGTTGATCTTTACCAAAAAGCGCTCTACGGGCAGCAGTGCGAAAGTCTTTACGGTCGGGGAAAGCGGCAAGTAACTCATTATCCCCAGCAACTAAATCATGTCTTAGGCTTTCTACGAGAGGGGAAACCAGGGCCTGGCTACTATCGGTAAACAAGCTTACCCAAAACTTAGAAAAGCCCGGGCTGAAGAACTGTACGGGGCGAATAATGCGGCGCTTCCCTAACAAACCAGCGACTACTTCGATCATCTTCATGTAGGTCGTCGTATCGCTTCCGCCAATATCGTAAGCTTGATTAAAACAAGTGGCTCGGCCAATGGTGTAATCGATTATCCTCAGTGCGTCGTCCAGTTCCACGGGCTGGGTAGCCGACTGGCACCAGGAAGGACAAATTAAGACTGGTAAGCGCTCCACCAGCTTACGAATCATCTTAAAGGAAGAGCCTTCCGAGCCGACGATGATCCCCGCGCGCAGGGCCGTAACGGGCACCCCACTAGCCGCTAAGGTGCGTTCCACCTCCCAACGGCTGCGTAAGTGCCGGCTGAGAGATTCAATGGGCTCGTCTCGTGGTAAAATGCCCCCGACAAAGACAATTTGCTTGAGCCCGTTCGCCCTCGCCGCACGGCCAAAGTTATCGGCTAGCAAAAGGTCCGTATCCTCAAATCTTCCCTGATGAAGGCGGGTGGTCGGATGCATCGAATGCACGAGGTAAAGTGCGTAATCCGCTCCGCTAAGAGCGGCTTCTGTGCTGCTGAGGGAATACAACTCCACTTGCCGCCACTCCGCTTTATCGTAAGCTGGGTCTGGGCGCATTTCCCCTCGGCTCAAGGCTACGATGTGGTAGTCTTGCTGAAAGCGTTCAATAAACCAACGACCAATAAAGCCCGTGGCTCCCGCAATAACAATAGTTGGTAAAGCCATACCACTAAAAGGAAAGGGACGGGCCAATGTTTTGTCCCACCCCTTTCCTCGGCTACCGGAGGGCTTGATTTAGTACCGCAAATCTTCGATGTGATAGCCAGGAAAATCTTCCTTGCGGAAGGAAAAGGTATTCGCCGCAAGGCTGACGTTGCCTTGTGTCTTGTCTAGATAAAAAGTGAAGCTGGAAGCGTCCCTGCTAAAGGCTTTAATCGAGACCAGACTTTTCTTGGCCGCGTTGACGAGCAGACGCAATTTGGTAAACTCACTATTGTCTGGGTCTACGGGTTTTAACTCGATCACTTTTACCCTTTGACCAGCATGGGTGTCTTCCCCCTGTAGGGCAACGATAAAATTATCGCCTTCGTAAAAGTTAAAGAGAGTTTGGGGTGTCAAAACCCCCGTAGTTTCTTCAGGGTCAGGTAAATTGTTAATCATTACCTCCTTATTGCCGTGCTGAATAATGTAGGCTGCCTCCTCGTTGATGATACCTTCTTGATCACCAAGTTTAAACCTAACTTGGTCGCCCCGACGGCTAATGGTTCCTTTTTGCGTCTCCATTGGCTGATTAGGTAGCGCTATATCCAACCGGAAATCAGCGGACATTGTACTATAAGCATCGTACTTGGTTCTGATGGAGTTGATCAGGGCTACGGCCTCTGGATCACTGTCCTTACTAGAAGTGTACTGCTTATTACCTTGAGCGAAAAGGCCTTGGGTAAAGCAGCAGAGGCAGACGATCAGTAAAAGGAAGCGCATGTATGTTGTGTTTCTTAGGTCTATAAACGTCTAGGAACGAAGAATGATGTACTTGTTTGGGTTAATGAGGCGTTAAAGACTGAACTGCAACCATTTTGTAATCATTTTGTTGAGAGGCCTAGGGTATCGTGGATATTAGTAAACTTTTTGAAAAAAACAACGGACTTTCGCTACTTGGCGATTGTATCTTAGCCCTTCCCTGCTGCCTGTCTTAATTGAATAGTAATCTCTATTTGAAATCTACTTTTGCATGAATAATCACACTGACTCGTTCTACGGTAGTAGACGAG
>JBCDGT010000720.1:0-2656 GCA_038750915.1 Bacteroidota bacterium | reverse complement strand
TCCCATTCAGGTGCAGCGGATCAATCCGTTTTTTGTTGGTAAGGATGCCCGGGATTTGGACGCACTGATCGAGGGCGTCTATACCTTCAAAAGCAATTATAAGCTCCAGAGTCTTGCGCTGTGGGTGCCTCTGGCTACGGTAGAATTTGCCATTTTGGATATGCTGGGAAAATTGGTCCAACAACCCATCGGAGAACTGATTTCCGACCGCATCTACCTGCCTTCCGTTCCCGTATACCAGGCAAATAACCACCGGGGGAAATCTGCTAAAGAAAGCCTGGAGCGTATCTTGGAAACGACCAAAAGGACGGGGGCTAAAGCCGTCAAGTTCAAGGTAGCTGGGCGCATGTTGGATCCCGACCATCCAGCTGGCCGCAGCGAAAAACTAATTCCCATGGTCCGTGAAGCGTTTGGCGATGACATGACTATCTACGCGGATGCCAACGGCGGCTACGATGTGGCGGATGCGATTCGCATCGGCAAACTGATGGCGGATTATCAGTACGATTTCTACGAAGAACCTATTGCCTTCGACCGTTACGAAGATTTAAAACGGGTAGCTAAAAAGGTTAAGATCCCCCTGGCGGGCGGAGAACAAGAGCCTAGCCTTTACAACTTCCGTTACCTGATCGGAGAAGACGTGCTGGACGTAGTTCAACCGGATATCTTCTATTTCGGTGGTATGGTTCGCTCCCTGAAAGTCGCTCGTATGGCGGCCGTGAAGGGAAAGATCTGCGTTCCCCATATCTCGGGTTCTGGCCTCGGGTTTCTGTACATGGCACACTTCGTTTCCGCCTTGCCGAATGCAGGGCCGTACCATGAATTCAAAGAAAAGACCAGGGAGTTGCCGTACGAGTGCCCTACCAGTACATTACGAGTAGAAAGTGGTACCCTGCGTGTACCTACAGGCCCCGGGTTAGGTGTAATCATCGATCCCGACTACTTAGCTAAGCACCAAGTAGTTGAGGTTTAATATTCAGTTATTCGTAAAGCTGAACACTCGGAGGTTTCGGTTGCGCCAGAAACGCTCTGAGGTTATCCGATCATTCTCGATAAAAAGCGGAGAATGAGAACAGTTACTGTACCTGGAAAATCCCCGCCAACTTGCCGTCTGCCGACCGTAAAAAATATAGTCCGGAAGTCAGATTAGCAGTAGGTAAATCCACAAAACGGCTACGAGAAGCCAAGGAATATACTTGGCGACCAATAGCATCATAAACCTGTAGGGAAGATGCTGGTGCTTCCGGTAGTTCCAGCCGGAGTAACTGACCGCGACCGACGGGGTTGGGGTAAACCTTAATACGTTGTATTTCCGCGACGGGTCGGGTGCTGGTTAGGTCACCATTAAAGATTGCTTCAGCGTGGGTGAAGGCGTCTTCCCCTACGGCGATACCGGCAATCCTGCCGGGAATATCGTCTGCCGGCGGGTGAATGCCCCCCCAGATCCGGCTGAGGCTCGTCTGATCGGAGGCGTCGCGGTAGGTAGCCCACTGTAGGACAAGGTCCTCACTTGGACCCTCTTCGAAGACGAGAAAGGAATCTTTCAAGGCTACAAACTCGGCTAGGCCGCCGGGGAAGTAGGCAGAACCGGTAACTTTTTCTAACACGGACGCCGCCGCGGCACTGTAGGTAGAGTGTCCGGAGACATAGCCGGCAAAGTTGGGGGTAACGAAGGTGGGGCGCTGGTAAGGGTACCACATGGTGGGGTTAATCCACCCGACACCGGCGACGTCTGTCGCTGGGTCCTCAATAGCATCGGGGCCGATCCATCCGCGGGCCTTTACTAGGGCTAAGGTTGTTGTATTTTCGATTTCACTGAAATCAATGATGGTATCAATAAGGCCGGGATCGAGCTTAAGCCCAAATTGATTGTAGTTGGGGAAGTCGGGGCTAGTGGCTTGTCCGTTTTTAGCCATCCAACGGATCGCCGAGATGGGGCGGAGGTAATCGTAGGCTCCTTTGATACTCCATGCGGTGATGGCTGCGTCGTGCATGGCGCCGGCAAGGGTCAGGTAGGCCTTGAGGTCATATTCAAGGGTGTCCAATTCCGGGCCAATTCCACCGAAGCGGCGCTCGAAATCTGGGTGGTCGAGTACCTTTTCGTTGAGAATGACAAACCAGTGGCCAGGTGGGGTTTCACTCTCTGGGCCATCGGCCCAGAATTCGGCTAGGACCCTAGTATAATCTCCACGTGCCACAAAGTTATCGGCGTAGGGCTGTCCGGTAGCAGGGTTGAGGGCGTGGCCCTCGGCGTTAAAGGTACCCCCTTCCCGTTCTTTGTAAAAGGTGTCGTAATCGCGGTATTCCTGCGGGTATTCTCCCTGGAAATTCCCCTGGGCGCCGGGGGAGATGTTCCACATTACCCCGTCCGAAGGATCGAGGTGAGACGACCATTTTAGGACCAATTCAAAGCCCCAGCGGTAGTCGTTGAGGGCATTGGTGTCAGTGCGAGAAAACAATGGTGGTGGGCCGGGATCGTGGTAGATGGGGCTATCGCCGTACTGTTCAGCGCTAGGCATCGTTTGGTCCTCTTCGCTCAGCGCAAAGGGGACTACTTTTCCCCATTCTGCCCCGAGGAAGGGCAGGGGCCCATCGCCTCCGACGGGGTTACCCGACTGGTCGATCACTACGCCCGGAAATAGTAAGGTTTGCCAGC
>JBCDGT010000719.1:0-2658 GCA_038750915.1 Bacteroidota bacterium | reverse complement strand
CGCTACATGGCACGCCTAATGACTTATCCCCACCGGGGAAAAGATAAGGAGTTAACCATCCTGGTGGCCACCTCTGGTGATACGGGCGGAGCCGTCGCGGCGGGTTTTTATCAGACACCGGGCATTCGCGTCGTCATCCTCTACCCTAGCGGCAAGGTGAGTCCGTTACAAGAAAAGCAATTGACTACGCTGGGCCACAATATTACAGCCTTAGAAGTAGCGGGTACTTTTGATGACTGCCAAGCACTGGTCAAGCAAGCGTTTTTAGACCAGGCCCTACGTCAACAGGTCCGCATCAGTTCGGCCAATTCGATTAACATCTCTCGGCTCATACCTCAGTCCTTTTATTACTTTGAAGCCTGGAAACAACTAGCAGCAACGGGTGATCCCATCTCATTCTGCATCCCTTCGGGTAATTTTGGGAACCTCACCGCAGGACTATTGGCCTACCAAATGGGGCTTCCAGTCCATCATTTCATTGCTGCTACTAACAGTAACGATGTGGTTCCTGCCTATTTGAACGCAGGAAACTACGAACCAAAAGCCTCCGTGCGCACGCTTTCTAACGCGATGGATGTGGGTAATCCGAGTAACTTTGCTCGCATGGTAGACCTGTTTGCCAGTGCTAAGGGCAAGGGTATTCCGACAGACGAGGGTATCTGGCGAGGAATGCAAGACCGCATCAAAGGTTATGCTTTTACCGATGATGCTACGGAAAACGCCGTTCGCCAAATCAAAACTAAGTACGATTACACCATTGACCCTCACGGTGCGGTTGGTTATTTGGCACTAGCCACGTACCAAAAAACATATCCAAACACAAGGGGAATCATATTGGAAACCGCTCATCCGGCGAAATTCAAAGAAGATATGGATCGCGTACTTGGCTACGAAATAAACGTACCAGAGCGATTAGCTACCTTAGCTAACAAAGAGAAAGTAGCTACCGAAATGGGAATTACTTACCCCGAATTCAGATCATGGCTACTAGCCCACCTCCGCTAAAAAGCGACATACCGACACCTCTACAAAGCCGACCTAGGACCGTTCTAGGTCGGCTTTTTCATTGTTCCACGTGGAACAATTACAACAAAAACAGTAGCTCGACCTAGCAATGTTCCACGTGGAACATTATCAAAGCAATTGATACAAAGGCAAGTATACGCGCAAGTCCTAGTCTTCGCAACTGTATCATGGCGCAAAACTAAGACCACAAACAAGGAAAGGAACAACCTTTCTAGCGGATTTACATTCGTATAAACGTACCTTTACGACCTATAAAACCAAGCTTTATGGACTATAAAAACCCCAAGCTCATCCTGGATTCTAGTCAGACTCCAAGCGGAAAAATTCGCTGGCGTAGCCCTAGTAACATTGCGTTAGTTAAATACTGGGGCAAGCACGGTCAACAGCTTCCGCGCAATCCATCCATTAGTTTGACCCTATCCCAGGCCGCTTCGGACACCACTATTACGTATAGTCCCAAAAAAAACGAAGCGCAAACCATTGACCTCGACTTCTATTTTACGGGGGCTGCGCGCCCAGATTTTGCGAAGCGAATCGTTACCTTTTTAGAAGGTCTACTCCCTGTCTACCCTTTTTTACGGCAGCTACATTTCAAAATCGATAGTAGTAATAGCTTCCCTCATTCCGCGGGCATTGCCTCTTCCGCCTCTGCCATGAGTGCGCTGGCTTTATGTCTTTGTAGTTTAGAACAACGTTTCTTTGGCACGCTCACAGATAAAGCAGCCTTTCTACAGAAGGCTTCTTACCTAGCACGTTTGGGTTCAGGCAGTGCTAGCCGATCTGTATATCCGTACGTAGCAGTATGGGGAAAAACGCCTGCTATAAAAGACGCAAACGACCTATTTGCTATACCTTATGCGGTTGAAGTTCACGAGGAATTCCGTTCATTTCACGACGATATTCTCATTATCAGCAAGGCGGAAAAGAGTGTAAGTAGCCGAGCCGGACACCAACTCATGGAAGGCAATCTCTACGCCGACAACCGCTACACCCAAGCCCACCGCAGGCTGGACCGCCTGAAGGATGCTATGCGTGCGGGGGACTTGACGACCTTTGGTCAAATTACGGAAGCGGAAGCCCTAACGCTACACGCGCTGATGATGACCTCGCAGCCTCCTTACTTACTCATGGAAGCAAATAGCCTAACCACAATTCGGAAAGTACAAGCGTTCCGCCAGGATACGGGTCACCCCATTTACTTTACCTTGGATGCGGGTCCCAACCTACACCTCCTCTACCCTAACAGCTGCGCCGAACCGGTTAAAGCATTTATCCGTAGCGAACTGACGCCGCTTTGTAACGAGGGATTGTACATTGCGGACCGCTGCGGTGCGGGACCAGAGGAGCTAGAACCGACGACAGACGAAGGATAATTTCAATACAACAACCCCAACATCCACATGGCTAGCTCTTGAGAGCGCCCCGCGCTAATGTCATCCTTAATGACGAGCGGGTTAGGCATGTCGACGATTTGGTGGATCGTTTTATTCTTACCGCCTACCTCTAGGGTGTAAAAATTATCTAGTAAAAAATCTCCCTTCGCGGGAGTAGTGACGGTGTGGTTCACGCTCAGACTTGCCTTAACGAAAGTTTCTCGAACCGTCCCGGAATTAGCCACTCCTCCCCCGAGTG
>JBCDGT010000718.1:0-2670 GCA_038750915.1 Bacteroidota bacterium | reverse complement strand
CTCCAGTTGGAGCATTAGTTCTCGGTCGGGTTCTGTTTTGAGCAACTTGACGGTGGCGCCCGTATCCAACTTGGCCATTAGGTTATACGTGGGCTTCTTATTGACCCTTACACTGCTTTTATCTACGTACAATTGCACCAGCGCCCGCGCCGGAATCTCTTGATTCTTTGATAAAGGCCACGGAACAGGGCCATGAGTAACCATCATTTTAGATCGGTCCACCGTAATCTGGGATTTATTGAGGAAGGAGGCCAGCGCAAAATACCCTACGATGACGCCGACAATCGCGTGAATGAAGATGAACCACTCACCACTAAAAATTAAAAAACCAAGAACAAAGGTATTCCAAATGATGGCCCAGATGGCCAGGAACCAAGTGGCGGCGGTGCGCCAGCGATAGCTTATTTCGAGTCGCCCGGACTCGCGGGCTACTTTGATGCGGGACATAGCTTCGGGTTATAGATAGTGCGCTTACGCTTTTAGACGACCTGCGGTCTTTTAGTAGAAAGAGGCACCATTGTGCACTAAAAGGGCGTAGGCTGTCTAAGAGCGTCAGCGTCTAACTTCAAAAATGGAAATTTTGATGCGCTTGCCCTTGCAAGGTACAAGTTGTTGCTTTATTAGCAGGAAAGCGGCAATTGTTACATAGTGTGAAACCGACCTCAATATCCCGCTACGTCGTCATCAGAATTACGGGGGTCGGCCGCGGCTACAAGAGCTCCATCAGGCAAGACTTGAACGGCTTTAATTTTGGCAATTGACCTTACTTCATGAAGGGTATGACCCATGCTGACTAGGGAATCTTTTACCACCTGGTTGATGGCTGCTGCTTCGTAAATAATTCGATCCGGACGCCATTGATGGTGGAAACGCGGGGCAGCAACAGCTTCCGCCAAGGGGAGCTTGTATTCGGCCACGTTAAGGAAGGTTTGTAGGACGGCATTAATGATAGTCGACCCACCCGGAGCGCCTACTACCAAAAACAGTTCCCCGTTTTTTTCGACAATGGTAGGTGTCATGCTAGAGAGCATCCTTTTACCTGGCTGAATGGCGTTGGCTTCTTTGCCCACGAGACCAAACATATTGGGGACGCCGGGTTTGGCGCTGAAGTCGTCCATTTCGTTATTAAGGAAGAAACCCGCGTCGTCGACCATTACTTTGCTACCAAAGTTGCCGTTGAGGGTTGTCGTAATTGAGACAGCGTTCCCTTGTTCGTCAACGATACTGATATGGGTTGTTTCGAATGTCTCTTTTATTTCGTCAAGTCCAGCATCGATGAAGTCTGATTTACCTGCAGAGTCTGGTTGGAAGTCGGCCATCCTGTCAGCCAGGTAGGTATCGTCGAGTAAGGAATCTAATGGGATGGGGTAGAAGTCGCTATCCCCTAGATATTCGGCCCGGTCGGCATAGGCCCGGCGCATAGCTTCTGCCATTAGGTGGATGGAAGCTGTCGATTGAAAGCCATAGTCCGCGAGGGGGTAGGGCTCTAGCATTTCCACCATCTGTGCTAAGCACACACCTCCACTGCTGCTGGGTGGCATGGAGATGATGCGATATTCCTTATAGTCTTTCGTGATGGGGGTACGCCAGCTTGCCTCGTAGCTAGCAAGATCCTCGTGCGTAATGAGCCCTCCACCTTGTTGCATTTCCGCTACGAATAAATCGGCCGTAGTGCCGGTATAAAAGCCTTTAGCGCCCTGATCTTGAATCCGCTTCAGGGTGTTGGCCAGGTCGGGTTGTTTCACCAGGGTGCCTTCCACGACACTAGAGTCTGAAAAAGGCGTGTGCTCGTTGAATTCCAGAAAGTCATCGTGGTAATCCTTGATCCGATTAACCTCGGCTTGACTGAGCCGATAGCCTTTTGCTGCCAGTTGTACGGCGGGTTTTACCAATTCTGCCCAAGGCATGGTTCCATACTTTTGGTGCATGGCTTCCATCCCTGCTACGGTTCCCGGTACGCCTACGGCTAGGTGCCCTCTGGTACTAAGGCCAGGGACAACGTCGCCATTATCATCGAGGTACATGTCTCGGTCGGCTGCAGCGGGAGCCCGTTCGCGGTAATCGAGGGCGTCAATGGCTCCGTCCTTGTCACGGTATACTAAAAAACCACCGCCACCGAGGTTGCCAGCACGTGGGTAGACTACCGCCATGGCGAGCTTGACGGCCACCGCCGCGTCAATAGCATTGCCGCCACTTTCTAAAATTTGCAGGCCTACTTCAGTAGCCAAGGGATGGGGCCCGGCCACCGCTGCATTTTGGTAGGTAGCCGTTTTTTGGGCCACGTAGTCCAGCTCGGGAATTTGCTGACAAGCAGTCAGCAACAGTAGGAGGGTGAAGAGGAAAAATGTGTGTCTCATGTTGAATTGGTCTTTTGGTCTTTTAGTCTTTTGGTGCTAGCAAGCCGTTTGACTGACTTACCAAGCTGGAAGCCTAAACTGAGGAACCAAAGTACCAACGAACGAGCGAACCAAAAGACCAAAACTTCGCGAACCAAGTGAGCGCCTTGTAAGTTTACCTCCACAAACACACCCTATGTCGGTTATTCGCATTAGAAATCTGCACAAATCATATTTTCAAAAGCCGGTTTTACACGGTATTAATCTGGAAGTAGCAGCTGGCCAGATCATCGGCTATATCGGTGCTAATGGAGCGGGGAAGTCGACTACGATT
>JBCDGT010000717.1:0-2688 GCA_038750915.1 Bacteroidota bacterium | reverse complement strand
TGTATTTGCTAATACTCACACGACTAGTCATCTTCGCGCAAGCATCTCTCCAGCGTAACGGCCTGGAGAGACTTAGAGAGGGGAAAAACAAAATGTCTAGTAGTGTGGCTAAGACTACATACTATGAAAATCCACATTGCCTCCTTTCTATTTGCTTGTTTACTTTGTTGTTGCATCGGCTTTTCGAGTTCCGTTAGCGCTCAGGAAGAACTGAAAGCCGCCGTAAAAGCTTCGGTGGCCAAACAATACGAGCAACTCATCGATTTGAGTGACCGCATTTGGTCCTACGAAGAAATAGCCTTCCAGGAACGGCAATCGGCCGAAGCCCTAAAGGCCTATGCTGCTGCCAATGGCTTTCGTATCGAGGAGAACATCGGAGAAATCCCGACTGCCTTCACCGCTGAATTTGGATCGGGCAAGCCGGTGATCGGTATCCTGGGCGAGTTTGACGCGCTACCGGGTTTAAGTCAGGAAACTGTTCCAAAAAAGCAGCCAAGAAATGAGGGCGGGGCAGGCCACGGCTGCGGACATAACCTATTCGGGACCGCCAGCCTCGGGGCCGCTACGGCCATCAAGGAACTAATCGAGGAAGGAAAACTGAAGGGCACCATTCGCTTCTACGGAACCCCCGCGGAAGAAAAGTACTTCGGTAAGCTCTGGATGATCCGCGCCGGCGCTTTTGACGACGTAGACGTAGTCATGGACTGGCACCCCTCCGACGAAACTAAAGTAGGGGTGCAAACCGGCCTTTCTCTCGTAGACTTTATCGTAGAATTCCGGGGGCAAGCCGCCCACGCTGCGGCAGATCCCTGGAACGGGCGTGATGCCTCCGATGGCCTGGAGCTTTTCACCACTGGCATCAACTATTACCGAGAGCACGTCAAGCCCAGCGTTCGCATCCACTATGACATCGAACAGGCCGGCGATGTGGTCAACGTCGTTCCCGATTACGCCCGCATCTGGACGCGCATTCGCGACGGTAAGAAGGATGGGGTAGAAGTCGTTTACGAACAAGTAAAACGTATCGCTGAAGGAGCAGCCATGATGGCCAACGTCGAGTACGAAATTAACCTAGTATCCGGCATTCACGAGGTGATGGTTAATCGTACCGGCGCGGAAGTCATGCAGCGCAACCTGGAAGCACTTGGCCCCATTGAGTACACCGAAGAAGAACAAGACTTCGCCCGCCAGATACAAGCCGCCGTTAATAAACCAGAAATCGGGATCGAAAGCAAGATTGAGCCACTAGAAGCTACCCAAACCATCCCCAGCGGTGGCTCTACGGACGTTGGAGACGTGAGCTACGTCGCTCCAGTGATTCGCATGCGCGCTACTACTGCGCCCAGTGGAACTCCCTGGCACAGTTGGGCGGTCGTCGCTTGTGGAGGTATGAGCATTGGACATAAAGGTATGCGCTATGCCGCCCAGGCCCTGTCCATGACCATGGTCGACTTATTCACCGACGCCGAGCTACGGGAGAAAATCAGAGCAGAGTTTAAGGAGGATATCGGTGATTATGAATACGAAGCAATGATTCCGGCGGGGCCGCCACCGGTGGAGAGGGACTAGGAGCTTGAGGGGGCTAGGAAGCTAGGAACTAGAACGGCCTTTGGCCTCCTGGCAGCGTAGCGTCCTAGCTCCCTAAACCATCCGTGGCAAAATGATTGACTAAAATAAATATGGCAATAGCTACTAATTTAACTAATACCTGGTGGGTAATTTTGGTACTCTTTGTACTTCCGCTCAGCGGTCAGAAACAGACAGCCAATACCGGTGCAGGGCAAAAAAACATCTGTTTTGCGTTGTATACCGTAGACGAAAACATCTTGAAACTTACGGCGCAGTTTTACCCGATAAAAAACTATGATCCTTTCTCGGCCGATCTACAACTTAAATCGGACAATGGTTGGGAAACGGTGCAGAAATCCTCCATTGAATATCCAGGATACACGGCTCATTTCCGCATAGAAGGGTGGGACGATACGCAAGAACGGGAGTACCGGGTTGCTTATCAGGATAAAGCGTTTTACGAGGGTATCATCAGGCAAAACCCTGCGGGGAAAGAGGAAATAGTAATGGCGGCTTTTTCTTGTTGGTCTACCCAAAAACGACACGGAGGAGATGGCCCAGCCAAGGATATTTTGAATAACCTCAAGCAGTTGCAGCCAGATATATTATTTTTTGCGGGTGACCAGGTGTATGACCACAGCCAACACCTAGATAACTGGCTAAAATTTGGGGAAGTCTTCGGTGAGGTTATTAAGAATACACCCACCGTTACCATTCCTGACGACCATGATGTGGGGCAGGGGAATATTTGGGGAGACGGTGGCCGTAAATCCTCCAATCGGGATGGCAATAACGGCGGCTACTACATGCCGGTCCCTTACATTAAAGAAGTAGAGCGGGCGCAGACCAGCCATCTACCAGACCCCTTTGACCCGCGGCCAATCGAACAAGGAATTGGTGTTTACTACACAGATTATACTTGGGGTGGAATCAGTTTTGCCATTATCGAAGACCGTAAATTTAAATCGGGCCCGGGGCGGGTACTGAAAAAACGGAGCTATGCGGATACACGAGAAATGAATGTTCCGGAAGCCAGCCTGCTTGGAGACCGACAATTGGATTTCTTAGAACATTGGACGGTGGACTGGAAGGATGCAGAGCTCAAAGCGGTTCTTTCCC
>JBCDGT010000716.1:0-2697 GCA_038750915.1 Bacteroidota bacterium | reverse complement strand
TCAACCAAAAGAATATTCTGTAACACCCCACCGCTAAAGGCAATGGCCCCAATTTGTTGTTGATCAGCTACTTGGCGTACTAGATCTACTAGGGTCAGGTGGAAGCGAAGTGCCCTGACGCCAACGGTATCAGTATCCGCCAATACGGCTTGCATAATCGCGGTGGTTGGTAATTGCCCTTTTGCGTCTAGCGAAATATCATAGGCGCCTAAATCACCATAGGTATTCCACGCTTTCCGAGCGGCGGTCATTAGTAGACTAGCGGCCATCCCTTCGTAGCTTTGGGTATCACATAGACCAAGTAAGGAGGACACCGCATCGAATAGGCGTCCCATGCTGCTACTGCTGAGACTAGCTCGCCGCCGCAATTGTCCAAAGATTTTCCATTCCGGTGGGGTGCACTTCTCCGTTAATAATGCTTCGGCCTCCGGAAGGTCTCCGGCAATCGCTATGGCGGAAAGGCGGGGTTCTTTTGCCAGTTTATCTCCCGCGAAATGCGGGAAGTAATTCAATTGACTGACCCGGCGCATTTCCCCTTCCGAAAAGCGAAAACACTCTCCGCCCCACATCTGACCATCGGTGCCAAAACCGGTACCATCCCAAATTACCCCAAGCACATCCTGGGGGGAGTGAAGGAGATCATTTTCTAGTAGTACCGCAGCGAAATGGGCTTCGTGGTGTTGTATTTGCTGTACTTCAATGCCATCAGCTGCTCCTAATTCGTAAGCAAGCTGGGTGGATACGTAGTTGGGGTGAAGGTCCGCCAGGATGGTCTTTGGCCGAGCCTGTAGTAAAGTTCTTAAGTGGGTCAGCGACCGTTGATAATGGAATTGGCTGGTGTAGCTGTTCAAATCACCCAAGTATTGACTTAGATAAGTGTTTCCATGTTGTTGGATACCAAAAGTAGCTTTCAGGTCCGCACCAAAGGCGAGTAAGTTCTCACTTGCCAATTGCTTGATTCCAGGCAAGTAAACGGGCGCGTACCCCCGTGATCGACGCAAAAAGACGGAAGTACCTCGTTGATCAACCGCTTGAACACTATCATCCTGGGGGAGTAAAATGGAGCGATTATTGCCCACTATCACATCCGCAACCCGCCCAAGTTTTTCCATTGCCTTTTCATCTTCGTAGACAATGGGCTCACCGGAAACATTACCACTCGTTGCAATGATCGGACCCGAAAAGGCAGCTAGCAATAGTTGAAATAATGGGGTATACGGCAACATCACCCCTACCCTGTCTAGGCCTGGGGCAATCTGAGTCAAAGGCAAGTTTATCCCTTTCTTAGGCGCTAAGAGAACGATTGGTGCTTCGATCCCGGCTAGCAGTCGCTCTTCCGCCGGTCGAGTTGTAAAAAACGTTGCTACTTCGTTAGTCCGCATCATCAACGCAAGCGGTTTGTCTGGTCGATGTTTTAGCTCCCGTAAACGAGATATTGCATTCGGCTGCCTAGCATCACAGGTCAATAAAAATCCACCAATGCCTTTAATGGCAACAATTTCTCCCTTGCGCCAAGCAGAGACAGTTTTTTCCAAAATCTCTGCGGATGTATACTGCTCAGCATCACCGACAACCGTAAGTTCCACCGCACAGTCCGGACAGCTATTGGTCTGGCTAAAATGCCGGCGATTCGTCGGATCATGATACTCTTTTAAACAAGCTGGGCACATCTCGAATTTATCCATCGTCGTTCGCGGACGATCATACGGTAGCGTCTTAGAAATGGAATACCTTGGCCCACAATTTGTACAAGTAGTGAAGGCGTATGATTTCCGTCGGTTTTCACTGCTCAACTCTTCGCGGCAGCTGGAACACATCGCTAGATCAGGCGTAAGCAACAACTTTGGTGTTCCGCTTAAGGGGCTTTCTACAATTGAAAAATTAGGATAAGCCACGTGATCCACCTCGACGCAGGTGATTTGAGTAATAATGGCGACCGGAGGTGGTTGCGACTGTAGTTGTTGCGTAAACGCCTCGACCGCTGCTTGGGAAGCATTTACAATGATCCGAACGCCATCCGGACCGTTTGAGACCTGACCACATAGCTGGTACTCCCGGGCTAGCCGGTAAACAAAGGGACGAAAGCCTACGCCTTGTACCCTACCTTCTATATGGATTCCCCAACTCGTCACCTGCCTATACTTCGGTTAGTTTAGCGTTTCTCTTTGCGGCGACTTTTTCCACTAGCCAATTGCACCATGCTTCCATGCCATCGCCCTTTAAACTTGAAGTCTGCATAACCTCAATCTCAGGATTAATTTCACGCGCATCTTGGATTACTGCATCCACCGAGAAAGGTAAATAAGGCAGGAGATCACACTTAGACACGACCATCAGCTCTGAGGTAAGGAACATCCGGGGATATTTTTTGGGCTTATCATCCCCTTCCGTAACGGCGATGAGGGTTACCCGATAGTCTTCGCCTAAGTCGAAGGCAGCTGGGCAAACCAAATTCCCTACGTTTTCGATAATCAAAACATCTGTATCATTCAGGTCTAGTTGCTCCATAGCTTGCCAAACCATTTGGGCTTCAAGGTGGCAAATCCCCCCGGTCACAATTTGCAAAGCGTCTAGCCCTACTTCCCGTAAACGATCCGCGTCACGCTCGGTCTCCAGATCCCCAACCAGGACTTTAATCTTGAGTTGATCTCCCAAAACACGAGCAGTTTCCTGGAGCAACGTGGTTTTTCCACTACC
>JBCDGT010000715.1:0-2700 GCA_038750915.1 Bacteroidota bacterium | reverse complement strand
TTTCTGTAAAGCGATGTACTTGCGGATGTATTCGACCTCCCTTTGTAGAGATATTTCCCTCGTTTTAGTTTCGTACAGCATGAAGCGCATGATGTCCGAAAGGCGATTTAGATACTCCGAAGCGTCCTCTGCACTTTTTAAGATTAGGGTATCGATGTTGTTCAGGGTATTGAACAGGAAATGGGGATCTAGCTGGGATTTAACCAATGCCAACTCCATGGCGTGGTTCTTTTGCATAAGTTCTTCCTTCAGCTTCACCTCCTCAAACCAGGTAAAAAAGCCCTGGAAAATAAGTGCGACCATGCCACAGAGGAAATTGGTTAGGGATAGGGTGGCAATGACGCCGGGAATGAAATCAGCATCGGCCTCAGCAACACATTCCGGGTAGATGAGAAAAGCCAGGATGGCGTAGCCGCAAGAGGTTGTTGCCAGGGCAATCAGGGCACCATAAAGTAAGGCAATGCTGAATTTTCGCTGCCGAAAAAAGTGCGGAAAAAGAAAGAGGTAAAAGGCATAAAAAGTGACCACGGCCGGAATAACCGCCATGAAGAAAAAAGAGACGGCTATTACCTCATCAATCTCCTCTTCAGCATTCAATACGCCTTGAAAAATGGCGTATAATAATACCGTGATCAGGAGGAGGTAAAGAAACCAAAAGCCCAGGTGCAGGAGCAGAATAAGTGGCTTTTTCATATCAGCACGGACGGTAAGCGATAAAGATGGCTCTTTTACCAGAAGCAGCACAGGCTAATCTGCCAAATAAGGATATTCGTCTGCCAACGCCCAGCCATTTTCCTGCCCTCGTCTCAACATCAGGTGTATTTGGGCGGCGGCGCGCAGGTGGTCACCGAGCTCGCCGGGCGGGTGCAAGGAGTTTTTACACAGGCCTAATAGCCACTGCTAGTGCATCGTCTCCCTCTCTACCAGAATAGTCTCAATTAGCTTTTTCTCTCTCCAAACTGGGATAGAAACCAATGAGGCGATTAAAGCCATAAAGAAGGTTTCTGTTGGCAATTCACCAGTAAGACCCAGTGAATACAAGGAAGCGCCAATGGCAAAGATGGCTCCACACCAAACGAATGGGAGAGCTGCCCGAGCTAAGGTTCTTCTGGTGGAAAGATTGGCGGTACTTAGGGTGGTAAGGTCAGGATTGAGCATAATTGTTTCAGTTAAGTTTACGTAAGCTAATTGCTAGTGACCTTAATGGAGTCCTGATTTCTACTAGTTATTACCATTTATCGACGGTTAGCCGGCAATCTCGGCATCGGTGATGCCGTCCGTTAGGGTGCCTGAGACAAGAATAGAATGTCCCCAAAACAGCTCTCTATCATCGTACCAAAAACAAAATTCCCCCACTTCTCCAACGCTGACAACCTCCAAGCGGATCCGCGATAAAAATAGCGGAGCACCCACAGGAGGCTCTCCTGCTTGACGCCATTCCTCGTTTTTTAAATCGAGGAGATCTGCCACTAGGAAGTCTTCAATCTCGCGTTGCCACTTTTCCTGATCTTGCCACAGTCGTGCCGCCACGACTAAAGCACTATCGATAGCACGGTGTTCATCAAACCAACACTCAAGGTCGATGGCTTGACCCATCCATTCCACCTTGGCAACATAGGAATCGTACTCCGGCGAATATTCAATGTTTCCAAAAAGGTCGGACTCTATTGAAGGTAAGTAAGGTGGTAAAAGGCCTAAAAAGCGCTTAATTTTTTCCAGCATTATTGATTAACTAGGCACATCATTAACCGTAGGAGCACACCTTAGTTTTATTTGCGTTTAAGGCTTTTGCTTGCAAAGCTGGAGTACTTCCAACATCTGCCAACACTTCGCTCACGGAGTGAGCATCCACCGGTCTTTGCACCTGCGCGCCGCCGCCCGCATGCTGTTGTCGGTAAAAGACAGAACTCCACCTGGGGGAGCGACGTTCTCCCCGCATGCAACGTTTACTCCGCTCTACGCTCGACCAAGGGATGACCTACCGACAATACCGTGATTTACTCACGGAATTACTCGCCGAGGGGAAAACGACTGGCCCCAACCAGGCCGAAAATTACCTGGAAGCGGCCCGCCTCAACCAGCATCGGATGGACCGACTCGACCGCAAGGCTCGCTTTAGCCCCGCCATGGAAACCCTGCTGGCTAGCCTGGATAAGCCCTACCTGCTACTGGCCCTTACCGAAGGTTGGTGCGGAGATGCCGCTCAGTTGCTGCCCCTGATCAACCATATGGCCGAAGCAACTGACCAGCTAAGCTTACAACTTGTCTTGCGTGACGAAAACCTCGAATTGATGGACCACTTCCTAACGGATGGTGGCCGGGGAATTCCTAAGGTCTTGGTCCTAGATCCCGAGCGCCTAGAAGTGTTGGCCGACTGGGGTCCACGCCCCGAACCCGCCCAAGCCTTAGCGATGGACTACAAATACCAGCGCGAGCCCAAAATGGATTACGACACCTACAACAAGGCCCTCCACACCTGGTACGCTCGTGATAAGACCCAGACGGCGCAGGAAGAATTAGTGGCTTTATTCAAAGAGTTGAAGTAATGGGCTTTAAGCCTCTTTTCAGATGCTATATCCCCTCCTTTTTATCCGAACGCTATTGACTTCAGGATAGTTAGTAGTTTTAGCATCCCATGCGTACTTACCTACGTGCCATCCTTCGTTCCTTTTCCGTCCAGCTGTTGCTCTTGCACCTGCG
>JBCDGT010000714.1:0-2701 GCA_038750915.1 Bacteroidota bacterium | reverse complement strand
TTTTTGCTTAGATGCGCCCAATTAGCGGGCTTAGCCGATAGTCGGGTGTTGTACAATCCTCGCGTTGGTTCAGTCTTGGTTCACGATGATCGAATTATCGGCGAAGGCTACCATCAACAGGCAGGGCAAGCGCACGCTGAAGTGAATTGTCTAGCTAGCGTGCCATCTGCTGATCGCAGCTTAATTCCAGAGGCTACCTTATACATAAGTTTAGAGCCCTGCTACATCACCGGACGTACGGGAGCCTGTGTGGATGTCATCCGCCGGGAGGGCATTCCTACCGTAGTTTTTGCCCAACGCGATACTACGGAAGGTGCCGGAGGAAAAAGTGTAGCCATCCTGCGGGAGGCCGGCGTCACCGTGCGGGAATACCCGGATTTTGCTCCCACCTTAATCCCCAATGCCCATCGCAGGGTGTTTACACAGAAAGGCCGCCCTTTTGTATTGCTCAAGTGGGCCCAGTCTTCTGATGAGTTCTTGCGGCCAGCGGACCGTAGGCAAGCTTACTGGATCACCAATCCGATCAGTCGTCGATTGGTACATCGTTGGCGGTCGAAAACCTCGGCAATTATCGTTGGTGCTCGTACGGTAATTGAGGACAATCCTTCCCTGACCACCCGGCTTTTCCCAGGCCCTAACGCTCGACCAGTGGTGCTGGATTTACGTAACCGTTGTACGGGCCAAGAACGCATATTTCAGGGAGTAGGTGAACTTCCTCTGGTATTTGCTAGTCGGCCACGTCCCGAATTAACGGCGGAGGTAGTCGTATTAGCCAAAAAGGAAATTGCAGCAGCGTTGCCGCGCGTACTGGCCGCCCTTCACGAACGTAATTACGGACAAGTGACGGTAGAGGGAGGAGCGATCGTGCTAACCGCTTTTATCCAAACTGATCTTTGGGACGAGGCAAGGGTCTTTACCGGCGCTATTCGTTTTGGTGAAGGCCTCCTAGCACCTAGTCTACCGCTCAATAGTTCTTTGCTTGAACGGCGGAAGGTTGATACGGATATTCTGAACATTTGGGCGCGGCCGCAGGTGCAGCGTAAAGTAGAAAGCCAGAAATAGGAAATTCGAAAGAAGAAAATTTAATCCAGTTAGATGTCAAATGCGTAATGGTGGACATGGATATTTTGCGTTTGGGCGCTGATCTCTAGGAGTAGCAGCGAAGCTATACGCTATGGCTCAATACAGGACAGTGACAGCACCTTTAAAAGTCCTTTCCCCGCCATCCGCCATCCGCAAGCGCACTATGTAAACGAAAACTCCAGGGCTAACGGCTTGGCCATTCACCCGGCCATCCCACTCTTTTCCGTCAGCAATTTTATTACCCCATCGATCAAAGACGTTAAGGGAGATTACCTCCGCGAGATCGTCGGTTCCAAATACCTTGAATTGGTCATTGATGCCGTCGTTATTAGGGGAAAAAGCAGTAGGGATAAAGACATCGTAATACGCCAAATCGAGCTGTACCAAACTGTCACAACCGTTGCTGGATACTAGGGTCAGGTCAGAGCGCCCTTCTTTATATACTTTAAAGCCGCCAACTTCATAAGCCTCGCCAGCAAAAACCCTGGCGCTGACCGTTTCGGAAAGCTCACCAAGTACGGTTAGTTCTAAATTAACGGTACTGTCGCAGTTGTCTGCCGATTTGAAAGTATGCAAATACCTGCCAGAGGTAGCCAATTCCCGACCACCAAAACTATAAGTGTCTTCCTGACAAATGCTCACCTGAGATGATGCCTGAATGTTGGGCACTCGGTGAGAAAAGGTGCTTGACACCTGGCAATTACCCACAGTAGTAATAACTACCTGATAATCGCCCTCTCCGTGCATCTGCTCAAGGCGATGGCTGGTCTCGCCCACGAGCGCCACCCCGTCTTTGTACCATTGATAATTGGTGTTTTCTCGTTTGGGCATTTCTAGTCGGTAGTCGTCCGAGCAGGGATGGCTGGTACCTGATATTTGAAATTCAAAGGTTTCAAGCTTATCCAGCAACAGGTTGTCCAAATAATAGTAAAGGTCGTACTCTGAGATGCGCCGGTGGCAGCCAGGGCCAATGGCAATGGCCTTAATATCTTCTTCCGGTAGCACGTCGATGGAAGCTTTCATCCACTTGTTGCCCGCACCCGCCGATAAGAAGGAAGCACCGAGGCGAACCCAATTAGGGCCATTGGTAGGACACCCCAGGCGCACGTTACCGATCCCGAAAGGTAGGTTTTCGCAGTCGGTCGTTCCGTAGAGCGTGATATTGATTGGAGGGGAATGATCCCGATCGCTAAAACCAACATCGAATTCAAAACGATAACTGGTGCCAGCAAGTAAAGGGCTGAACAGGCAGGCACCCGCATATTCTTTCCAATTTGGTGAGGGTTCGGTTTCACCTTGGATTGGGGTGCGGCCATTGCGTATGCCGAGTATTCCGTCACCATCCGGAAACGGTTGGGGCGGTAGGTAATCAATTGGGCCGCCCCAGCCACAATTGTGAATGAAATCCGTAGTGGGTTCGGATGCCTGCACCCAGGCTTCTGCGCATTCGATCTGGCCAAGACTGAGTGGACAGCACGCAAGTTCTTCGAAGGAGGGGTTGGGAATCAGTGAAACGGGCGCGAAGACGGAGCAGTTACAATCCGGATCGTTTAGGTCGATCAGGCCGTCCATATCGTCATCGATACCGTTGTCGCAAATTTCGGATAGTTGCTGGGGG
>JBCDGT010000713.1:0-2703 GCA_038750915.1 Bacteroidota bacterium | reverse complement strand
TGTTTTATTTGGAGTACAACTGGAAACTATGGCGACACCTTCGTAAGTGGCCTTATGATCTGATTTACAGTGTAGACCTCGATACCCTGCTGGCCGGTACTTTGCTTACCCGCGGCCAGGCGGATAAAAAGCTTGTTTTTGACGCCCACGAGTGGTTCAGTGAAACCCCGGAGGTTGTTTCCCGCCCACTTATCCGTGCCGTTTGGCGTGGTTTGGGTAAAGGCTTAGTCCCAATGACCGACACCAGGTTTACCGTGGGCCCCATGCTCGCTGGGAAACTCAGCGAAGAATATGGTTGCCCTTTTGCAACCGTGCGCAGCCTCCCCTTACGACAGGAGGTTGACCGACAAATACCCGCCAAAAAAATCATCCTCTACCAAGGCATGCTCAATCCGGGACGCGGACTAGAAACAGCTATTACCGCCATGGCAGAGCTCCCCGACTGTGAGCTATGGTTGGTAGGAAGTGGCCCAGAAGTGGGCGCGCTGCGCAGGTGCAGTGAACAGTTCGAGGTGCAAAACCAGGTAAAATTCCTCGGCTTCCGCCCTCCGGCGGAGCTGCCCGCGCTCACGCAGCAAGCCTGGTTGGGGCTTAACTTGCTCGATGCCGTCAGCCCCAGCTACTATTACAGCCTGGCCAATAAGGCGCTTGACTACGTCCAAGCCGGCGTCCCCTCCGTACAAATGGATTTCCCGGAGTACCGGACGCTGAACGAGCAATACGGTTGCTACCGTCTGCTGCCGGAGTTAAATCCACTTGCCCTTGCGGAGATTATTAGGCACTTAGCCGAAGACCAGCAAGCCTACCAAGAACTACAGGAACGCTGTTTACGGGCGGCGACGGAACTTTGTTGGGAGCAGGAGGAAGAGGTGTTGTTGGAGATTATTGCCCTAGCCTAAAGGAGTGCGGACCTCCCGGTCTACGCTTAGTTCGTTGGTAGTTTGGTCTATTCGTACCGTTGATGGTAAGATTAATACTAGCTGGTCAAATTAGAGTGAACTGGCTTCAAGCCGTACGAAAATTATTCTCAACGATCCGCTCCTTAAGTTCCAACCGTAAATCCTCGGGAAGTGCCCGATATTGTTCAAATTCCCGTGTAAGTAACTCAAGTATTTCCTCGTGCTTCTTGTCTAAATTACCGGTAGGAATAGCAATTGGCGTACCGAACTTCTTGAGGTTTCTCTTCCACGCTCGGCGAAAAAGACTGCCACCGGTCATATACTTTTCTGGATCTACGACATCAACCAGAATGAAGTGCGCATCGGCATATTTGAGTGAGCGGATATCGGTAATTTCCTCCCAAGCAATCATACGGTGTACGGTATGAAGCTTGATTTCTACACCGTAAGAATCAATTATGAGTCCTTGATCCTTTTTCCTGGCTTGCTGGAAAATATTAACCGTGCAACCACCAAAGAACAAAGTATTTATCGCCATTAGGGCCATTACGTATAGCTGATACGGTTCGTGGAAAGTACTGGCTCCTTTTAGGAGTATCGGTATACCCATCACACTCATGAATAAAGCTACCACCGCTAATAAGTATAATCGGGTTTTGCGTAAAGGAATTTTATAAGGATAATCCACGGTAAAAGATTAGAAAAATGAGAACCAGTAATATACTAAAAAGGAGCGCGGACCTCCCGGTCCGCTTGGTTAGTTCGTTGGTCGTTTGGTCTATTGGTACGGTTGATTAGAAGGACTCTGTTCAATGAACGGAAGTTAAACGGACCTGGAGGTCCGTGCTCCTTTGTTTTATGCAAAAGACCAAACAGGAGGAATCGGCAGATTCCCCACCTCTCCCTACGCCACCAAGGCAATTTTCCCGCCCTCAATCTTCATCGTTAGGCTATCAAAATTCCTAAGCCAGTTAAGGAAGTCTTCTCCGAGTAATTCACTGCGCCAGCCAGACCCCAAAATGGATTCGCGCACGGAAGCATCTTGCTTCATCCGTTTGATGGCGTTACGGGGCATGACGAGGGAGTGACTGATATCTACCTCATTGGCGCGGTACTTCATGATGAGGTACAAGAGTTCAATGAGCATATCATCTTCCTCTTCTTCCTGAGCAGGACGTTGCACCTTTTTTACTATGGCCAATTCTTCTGGGCTAGCTGACCTATTGTACATTTCGACGAACATATCACCGTAGCGCTTCACGGTTTTACCAGGCAAGCGCCGGTTTTCCAGCATCGCCTCCTTGCCACCACGTACCCCCCGTACTAGTTGGCCAATCACCTTACTCTGCAAGATCATTTCCTTACTGTAGTTCTTCTCTTCCGCAACGGAGCGACGCCATTCGTAGAGGCGCAGTAGGAAAACCCGCTCTTTAGTCCGGCTGGAGCGTGCCAGATTGCTATTTAGGAACTCATGGTTAGGATCTCGGTGGTAATAGGCCTCCTTGGTCATGGTATTACACTCCTCCAGGGCCCATTCCTTCCGGCCATTGGCTTTCAATTGCCCCATGATTTTATCGTAGAGCCTTTTGAGGTAGATCACGTCGTTGAGGGCATACTTCACCTGCTTATCACTCATGGGCCGTTGCGACCAATCCGTTACGGCGTAGCCTTTTCCGAGCACATCACCACACTCCGCTTCAACGAGTTTACCAAAACTGATGGGATAACGGTGACCGATAAACCCAGCGGCGATCTGGGTGTCAAACAAGTTCTGTGGAATAACATTAAACTGCTGGTGAAGGAG
>JBCDGT010000712.1:0-2706 GCA_038750915.1 Bacteroidota bacterium | reverse complement strand
GGTACGGGGATCAAGAAACCCGCCGTACCCGATATGGTCCGCTCGCTGGGCATGGTCGGAACGGGTGGAGAATTTCTCCAGATTGAACCTACGGATGGAATGACTGACCCCGCCAAATGGGATGACTCCGCTGGTGTTCGCTTGATCCAGGACGATGACATCTTCCATAGCGTTATTCTCGGTTTCGGTGCTATGGGCATCATCTACGAAATTACCCTGGAGGTGGAAAAGCAGTACTATATGCTAGAGAAGCGGGTGCTCCGTCCTTGGACAGAACTACGCATGGAATTGCTCACGGGAGAATTCATACAGAAGGTAGAGGATACTGACTTTGTTGCCTTCCGGGTAAATCCTTACCAAGTGAAAGGAGAACACCGGTGTGCAGTGGTGGAGCAGGAAATCGTACCTAAGGA
This sequence comes from Bacteroidota bacterium, assembly GCA_038750915.1. Lineage (GTDB taxonomy): Bacteria > Bacteroidota > Bacteroidia > Chitinophagales > Saprospiraceae > Neolewinella. Next base: position 2,293 of record JBCDGT010000712.1, on the reverse strand, counting down.
TATTGACTTATCGGGTTTAGCACATCCTTACCGTCGGAATATCTTCTCCTCCGTAATGGGTAACTTGATCTTCCTAATTGAGAACACTATTCAGAAGCTCTTGCGGAAGCCCGAGCGGGTAAAAAAGACTATCCAAACCGCCCTCTGGGCCACGCAAGACAAAGCCTTCTTTGGTAAAAGCCACGAGGTTTTGTACCAAAGTGGTGATGGGGTCATTCGCTACGGCATCAGTTCGGAATTTGCTTTCCCAGCGGATGGAGAAAAGATCGTCGAAGTACTAGAAGCCATTTTTGCCCGGGCTAAGCGTAATGGCGACGAGGCTGGGCTATATCAATCGGCCCACATTCCGGTACGCTTCGTACCTGCCTCAAAAGCTTTACTTTCCTCCTGTTACGGCCGGCCGACGGTATTTATCGATGTTCCCTTACTATTCGGGACCACGGGGGATATTGAAATCCTAGAAGGTTACCAAAAAATGATGATCGACATGGGGGGCATTCCACACTGGGGCAAGCATAATACACAGTTATACCAGCATAAAGGGTTCATCCAGGAGCAGTTCCCCCGGGCTAAAGACTGGACCCGCATCCGCGACGAACTCGACCCCAAAGGAACTTTCTTGAACGATTTCGTCGTTTTAATGGGGCTGGCGGAGTTGCCCAATTAACCAACTCCAATTCACTACCTACCAAATACTATCTACCAACTCAATGCTCTTCTCCCTCTTCGTCTATCTTCTCAGCTTGGTCTTGCGCGGCAAAAAGCCGGACGTGGAGTTTTGTGAACAGGTGAAAAAATATCTCCGCAATATTGTTCTAATACTAGTAGGAGGGTTCTTAGTGAGTTGTGGGGCGATTAAGTCTGGTCTTACGCAAATAGAAGATAAGGCGGATAATATTGGCAAAGAAGCCGCAGCGGGATTTGTAGCAGGCTTAGACACTACCCAAGTAGACTCGTTGGTAGCCCGTTTGGTGGCCGAGGCGGGTAATTCTTTCAACGCCCAACTTGATACCCTCTCGCTGGACGAGTTAGAGCAAGAGGTCAGTGCTACGATCAACACGATTCTCAAGGACAATCTGGATGAATTGTCCCTCTTTCTGCGAGATACCAGCAACCTCATTCCTTTAGAAACGAAAATTGACCTTTTCGTTAATCGTTTGGCCAGCCAGTTAGACGCTTCGCTTCAGGGAGCGATTCCCGGCGCGCTTAGTGGCCGGAATCAGCAGATTGTCTTACAGTTACGAGATGACTTTCTCGGGGAAGAATTTCGCTTACTGATGAGCAGTGCCGTGAATCAGGGGGTGGGGGACTTGGCGAAGAGCGAAGAGCTGGATAGCTTACTGAGTAAGCTGAGTGTTTTCGTCGAAGAAACTTCCGACAAAGTTAACGAAACCACTGATGGCATTTCGGATACCGTCAAGGCAGTAGCGATTGGGATTGGGGGACTGTTGTTGGCCCTCTCTTTGTTGTTTTTCACGCTCTGGTTCCGCAAGCGCTCCCAGGCACGGGAACAACGGGAATTACTCGTTAATTTGACGAAGGCCATCGATGCCATACCCAGTCAGCGGGAGTATGACCGCACCATTGATTATCTGCAAAAAGAAACCAGCCTGGCGCATAAGCAAGAACAAAAGGTTTTGCTAGATCAAGTGCTGACCGAAGCAGGCGGGACATACCCGGAAAAGAAACGTTACAATGATTACGCCCGTCGGATGATTGATCGTCTAAAGACCTACGACCAAGATGGCAGCCTGCGCCAACAGCTCCTCACGGATACGGAGGACGATGACTTCCAGGAATACGTAATGAATGGTAGCTCTTAAACCACCCAGCTATGAAGACCCCTATTCGTGTACTGGCCATTGACGGTGGCGGCACCCGTGGCCTTTTTCCTGCCACTATCCTGCGAGAATTGGAGAAGGAAACGGGCCGTTCGGTTACGGATCTCTTTGATGTCATCGTTGGCTCCGCCACCGGCGGCATCATTTCTACCGCCTTAGCCGCAGGAATGGAGGTGGAGGACATCATGGATATCTACCAGGAAAAGGCCGGGTACATCTTACCGGCCAATCGCTTCCGGCGCTGGTGGAATCCCTTTAACCTCTTTACTTCCAAGTATCCCAATACGAACCTGAAATACCTGCTACAGGAAAAACTGGGGCCAGCAACTACCCTTGGTGACGTTACGGAACGATTTGGCACTGATACCATTTTTCTCACCGGTACGCTTGATATGAGTCCGGAGTTGGAAGCAGGGGAAACGCCTTCTTTCAAGGTCGTGATCTATAACTCT
>JBCDGT010000711.1:0-2714 GCA_038750915.1 Bacteroidota bacterium | reverse complement strand
TTTTGATCCACAACCCGGCCGTGATGGCATTATTCTTGACTGTGATAGCGAAGCATCGCTTGTCGTAAGAGTGTATGCCTTTGACCCACTCGGGCGCGGAGATTACTGTTCGGTGATCGTATTGGTACAAGGTGCAGATAACGTTTGTGCGGGAGCAAATCGAGGTAGTATTGCCGGTACGATTATGTCGCAAAATGGCTCGCCCATCGACCAAGTAACCGTCGATCTCTCTGGTCCTAATTCTGATAATTCTCAGTTGTCTACGGACGATGGTGAATTCTTCTTCCCCGATCTGAAACAAGGTGATGACTACACGATAGACGCGCTGCGTACGGATTACATCAATCATAGCCAAGGAGTTTCCACCTTCGACCTGGTCTTGATCACTCAGCACATTCTCGGATTGCGGGAGATTGTTAGTCCCTACGATCGTATGGCTGCGGATGCCAACGGAGATAAAGATATTTCCGTTCAAGATATTATTGCTATTCGCCGCCTGATCCTTGGATTGGATGATGAATACCAGAACAACTCGGCTTACCGCTTCGTCGACGCTAGCTTTATCTTCCCTGTACCGTCCAACCCTTGGGCAACCACCTTCCCTGAAGTAGTTAATGTCAACAACCTTGCGGGCAACGTCACCGAAGCGGACTTCATCGGCATAATGGTGGGTGATGTTGATGGTAATGGGGTTGATAATCTGGTAAGTGGTAATGGTACGAATGGCCGCCCACGAGCAGGAGCCAAGCACTTCCATACCGAGGACCAATTGTTATCTGCTGGTAATACTTATCTGGTTGAGCTTTCTGCCGCGGAGGCGGCTGGCTTGGTTGGTCTGCAAGGTACTTTCCAGTTTAGCAGTGCAGTTGCCCTGACGCAAGTAGAGGAGGCCAATACCCAGTTTGGGGTTGCTCATCTCAACCTCGGGCTATTATCTCGCGGCCTACTGCCCTTTAGTTTTAATACCGCTAATGGACTCAGCACTGAAGCTCCCGTACTCCGCTTAGAAGTGGTAGCACTTGAAGATGCCCGCCTGAGCGACGTATTATCGATCAATGATAAGCAGGTCTTTGCGGAAGGATATACGCCTGGAGGCACTACGGTAAACCTTGGTATTACCTTTGGGGAGTCCAGCGCGCTTACGCTTGTTCCCCGGGGCGATGTTCTCGGGCAGAATGTCCCCAACCCCGTTACCGAAACTACGGTCATTCCTTTCCAGCTGGAAAATGCCGAGGCAGTAACCTTAGTTGTTCGTGACCTTACTGGTCGAGTACTCGTCCAAAGGAATATGGATGGTTCAAAGGGTGGCAACCGATTTGTCTTAGCCCGAGCAGCTTTAGGGTCTGCTGGTGTTTTGACCTACACCCTTTCGGCAGGGGAGTTTTCTGCCACTCGAAAAATGATTGTTAAATAACCACCACCGTAAGGATAACCCTACCGGTTATTTCTTTCAGCCTCGGTGCGTTTCTAATCAGCACCGGGGCTGAAGGTTTTTAGGGTAGCTACCGTATTCTTGCTCATTTATAACTATTCTTTGCACCTGCGCACCGGCGCATAAATGAATTGAAACTACTTAGGAACATTAGCGCCCTCCGTCGAACACCATGAAAAACGCTACCTTAGCGCTACGAAAGGGGAGGGCAGTAGTTCCAAACCTCATGTTATAATCCCGATTAGATGAACATAATAAACCTGCTCCAACGTGCATCCGCTCTTGGTGTTCTACTGTTAGCGGCGAGTGCCTTGTTCGCTCAGACAACGGAATTTTTTGTAGAAGACGTTACCGCTCGGGTAGACGAAGAAATTTCCGTTAATGTTAGGGGTAGTGGCCTGGAAGATATTGTCGGTTTGCAGCTTTCGCTGTCTTGGGACACGCTGACGTTAGACTACGTCGGGATTACAAATATTGCCCTAGAGGGAACGCCTGAAGACAATTTCAACCTTACGCAATTGGATAGTGGAAGAGTAGGCTACCTGGAAGTAGATAATAGTTTGCGGGGGTTCGGATTACCGGACAGCAGTCTGTTGTTTACCCTACGCTTTCGCTCCGCCACCACCGTCAGTACCGAAACGGACATTGTTTGGGGTGAGGCTCCGCTGAGAAGGACCGTCTCAGATGCTAACAATAACAGTGTGACGCCCGAACTTAGACCCGGGACGGTCAATCTTGAAGGGAGTAACAGCCTTTCTACTTTTGCTGAAGATCCACGCTTTACCGTAATGCCTAACCCAATGAGTGACCACGGGCAAATTCGCGTGACCTTAAATTATCGGTCGTCGGCCACCCTAGAAGTGCTCGACGTTGCGGGGAAAACGCTACTTCGCCAACCTTGGAGCCTCCATCCTGGCGGCAATACCTTGCCCTTAACCTCCGCTTCCTTTCCTGCGGATGGTTCCTATATAGTTCGTCTGATAACCGACCGTGAGCAATTACACCGCAAGGTGATATTCCGACGGCAAGGACGTTAGACTTGTGTTTTTCAAGACATCCCATTTTAATCCCAACAACTGAAAGTTTAGATGAAAATTTTTTACCATTTGCTACTGAGCGGGCTACTTTTTTGCCTTAGCTCAGGCCTTAGCGCGCAGAACCTCTCCGTAACGGTAACGGATGCCAGCGGAGGCGTTGGCGAACAGGTTTGTGTGGACCTGATCGGCGCTAATTTTACGGCCATTTCCGGCATGCAGTTCAGTATCGCTTACGATGATGCTGT
>JBCDGT010000710.1:0-2720 GCA_038750915.1 Bacteroidota bacterium | reverse complement strand
TATCTGGCCATTTAGCATGCTTTGCCGTGCTCCGGTTTCTAGGTTGACGATTTCCGTATTGCGGGCCCCGGGGTAGCCTTCCCACATAGTCTGCTTAGCGTAGGGACGATCATCGTAAAGGGCAATCCAGGGACCGTCTGCCGTTCGTGGTAAGTATTCATAAGGCATCTCCGGACTGGCCAGTTGTCGACCGGCACCGGTTTGGGTGTTATAAACCGCCAAGTAGGTGCGTTTTTTATCCTGGTTTAGTCGTACGTTACGTTGGGTGTAAAGTCGGGCATCTTCGGAAGTCCAGACTTCCACATCAGCAATTTCGTCATCCAGCAGCGTCGTGTCCTTTTCCGGGCGGCGTGGAGTAGTGCCGAAATAAATATAGCGGCCGTTATCACTGAAGCGGGGCGCCCGATCGTTGCTGATTCGGTTGCCGGCGGCTAGCCAAGTACGGGCATCTTCGCTTACCCGGCGGGCACTGTCCTGACCGTTTCGCCAGTGGTGCAGGTGATAGGGCTTTTGGGCATTCTTCTCCTCTTTATCACTAGTGAAGAAGGCTACTTGCATTCCATTATGACTGAGGGCTAGGTTGCTGTAATCGCCAGCTTCTTTGCTGAGACTTTCCCAACGAAGAGCTTCGGTGTTGAGTCGCAGAATACCCTCCTGCCAGCTACTATCTTTCGCTGCCTGGTGAGCAATAACTACCCCAGCGTCTCTAGCGACTAAATAGGATTTGACACCTTCCAAATAAAAGCTGTCCTGTGTGGCGAAGCTTTTCACCAATAAGCGTTTGGCTTTTTTATCCAGGTCTTTACGTAGGCTATCGGGGAACACGGAGGCCGTGGTGTAAGCATAGTGGCCTCCCCAGCGTTCGCCGGTTTTAAAGCTGTAAACTTTTGGAATTATCAGCGGCTCCGGGCTGCTGGGATTCCAGACCAGTAGACTGTCCATTTCCGCAAGTTTTTCCTGGGCCTTCTTCTTCGCTTGGAGTTTGATCTGACGCACCGAGTCACGGGCAGGTTTTAGTAAGCCGATCAGGTACTTTCCATCATAACTGAGCTTGGCATTATGCAGCCGTGGAAAGCGCCTTTCGGCTTTAGTTCGCGTGTTGTACAAAACGGCTACGGGGTCTCCTACGTCTTTGGTTAGCGTGTAAAGCACGTAGCGTCCATCGGCCCCAATCTGCTCGCTGGTAATCCGATTCCAGGCTTGCATATCCGTTACCGAAATCGCTTTTTGGGCGTGGCCGCTGGTGCAAAGCGCGGATAAAAAAAGCAAGAAGAGGAACAAATCCCGAAATTTGGTTGTCATCATGTATTATTGTTGCTCCGGCAAGATACGTACTTATGCCCCCTACACCTACAGATTATTTCATCGGCCTCGATCTTGGCACTACTTCCGTTAAAGCCTGCGCATTTAATCGCGATGGCAAAATGTTAGGGGAAAGCTCTCGGGAGTACCCTTTGTTGCACCCCGCTGCTGGTGCTGCGGTGCAGGAACCACAGGTGTTGGTCAGTGCCGCCGAAGAATCCTTGGTGGAACTGATCAAGCAGCTAGACGAAAAGCCTGCGGGGATTGGCCTGAGCTGTCCCATGCACGGCCTGATTCTTTACAACGAGCATTGGCGTCCCGTTACCCCCATCATCACCTGGGCCGACGTGCGTGCTCAGTCAGTAATGGAAGAATTTTCCCCAACGGACAGGCGTAAACTTCTACGGATTACCGGCACCCCCGTTCATCCGATGTCTCCCCTGGTTAAGCTTCGTTGGTTGGCCCGTAAGCACCCTCAGGTAATCAATTTTTCCCACTATTGCTACGGAATTAAGGAAGTGCTGACCGGTACCTGGACTAAGACGCCTACTCTAGACGAACAGCTGGCCTCTGCTAATGGCATGTACGACTCTGGTAAAGGGCGTTGGTCGGTTACCGCTCTCCAAATAGCGTCCGGACTCAATGAAGCCGAATACGCCAAAAGGGGCTTGCCCCTTGGCCTTCCCCCCGTCCGACCAGCGACTCACCGCCTGGAGTGGAAGGAAGAAGTTGCTGAACGTCTTGGCCTAACGGATGTTCCTCTTTTTCTCGGCGGCTCGGATGGGGTGTTGGCTAATCTGGGCTCTGGTTTACTTTCTCCCGGAGAGGTAGCCTTAACCGTAGGCACAAGTGGTGCAGTCCGTACCACTCACCGTCAAGCTAGAATTGACCCAAAACACGGATTATTTAATTATAAGATGTTCCAAGATTATTACGTCATTGGTGGCGCTACGAACAATGGAGGCAAGGTACTAGAGTACTGGCAAGGCCTGCTATCGGCTCATTTCAAAGATATTGGTGCTTTCATCGAGGCGGCTTTGTCCGTGAAATCAGAGAACAGCCCCCAATTCCAACCTTATCTCTTCGGCGAACGAGCCCCATTGTGGGATGCCAACGCCAAAGCAGAGCTGAATGGTTTGCGTGGCCACCACGATCATCGCCATTTAGCCCGCGCCGTTCTGGATGGAGTCACTGATAATTTAGTGGTGATCCTGCGCCAGTTGGAGGCCGCCGTAGGCCCCGCCCGCAGGATTCATGCTAGCGGAGGATTTACCCAAAGCCCAGCTTGGTTAGGGCTCTTGGCCGAAAAGGCAGGCCGCGAAGTAATCGTTACCAATCACCCACAGGCCAGTGCTTACGGCGCGGCCCTCATCGCTCGCCTGGGCCTGGGAGACTTGTCTCTGGAAGAACTACTTCCC
>JBCDGT010000709.1:0-2723 GCA_038750915.1 Bacteroidota bacterium | reverse complement strand
AGTAATCAAGGTGGTGTTTACTTAGGTCTTTACCAATGACCACCGAGGCCAAAAAATCCGCACTGCCTTCTCCGATAACGAAAGCGGGTAATTGGGCATTCTCTCGGTCGTAGCGCTGTTGGTAGTGCACCAGTTCGTGGATTACGATAGCCGGCAAGTCCTCCAGGGCCAGTACCGCCGGCGGATTCGTTGTTTTACTGCCGAACATTTCCGCGCCCATGATCACGGATTCGGGCCCCGTAGTTCCACCGGAATTTTTGCGCCCGATAACGAAGTAAGCTGCGGGGTAGACCGTAGCGGGATACAGCTCTTTAAAACGGTAGTAGTGCTTTCTGATCTCGGGCTCTAACTCCATTATGCGGAAGGTATAGGGGCGTACCGCCTCGTAGTAAGCGCGTTCCGACGTGATCGTTTTCGCTAATTTATTACCACTTTCAATCCGATATTTAATGAAGTCTTTTACCCCCTGGCTTCCTTCGGCGAGATACTGCTTTTTGAGTACTTTCCCCTTGGGGGTGCCGTCGGCAGCGTCGTAAATTTCCCAGAAGAGGTCAATGTCGCTGACTACGATAGGGGCTTTCTGGGGGTCTTCGGTTAAGTTTTGAGTAAGGCCAGGAGCTGTGCTAAATAGCAAAAAGGCCAGGGCAAAGTATTGGGATAGTAACATGATGAATTGGTTAGGAAAAGTGCGTGCTTTCCTGATTTCGCCCTCGCGAATTCTTAAAAGCAGTGATGGAATAATTAGAGATTAGGGTTTGGCTTAGACTTTTCTGGCCAGCAGAAACTCTAGTATGTACTTACTTGAGGGTCGTGAAGTGCCAGGCAAGATTCGGGAGGGATTCGTTAGTGGTCCTTGGCGAACGTTTGGCGTAAGAGAAGAAAAGGCCACCGCCTTCCTTGAGCGCTTTTGATTCGAGTATGGTTAGTCGAACTTCAACAGCTTGGTCCGTCTGGATCCCCAAGGACTCCAGGTCTACCCGGTGCCATCCCTTCTCTTCGTTAATTCGAAGTGGGATACCCCCAGGCGGGTGCAAGGGGTAGTCTCCCTCTTCAGCTAGGGCAATGATTTCTAGGCGAAGTTCCGTCCATTGGTTAAAACTGTACTTCAGGTGAAATTGAAAACTCTCTAGCTGATGTACCTCTCTCAAAGCTGAAAATTGGGAGGAGAAAATCTTTCCTCTGCCCGGGTAGCCGATCCAGCCATTGGTAGTTTTTGACGGCTCCTGGGCTCCCCATACCTTTCCAGGGAGACGAGGGATAGCCGCTTGAAGGCGTTCAATCGGGCTCTTTGCGGAAATAGGATGTAGGTCTTCCTCTAAATTAGGGGCAAATGGGAGGGTAGGAATGGCCTCCACTGCCCGACTATTAGTTAACCACTTTTCGGACAAGCTCGGAGAAGTATTTTGTACTTGTACTAGTTGTTCAGGTGGCAGTAGCGCGACGACTTGCGAGCTTGATGTTCCTGATCTGTCCGCGGTTGGTGCGGGTTTAGGAGTATTCTCTTGGCTATCTGCTGTAGTTTGCCCAACAACTTGCCCTGCACCTGCGCGTATGCGCCCAGCTAAATTTGCAGGAGGAAGGCTCAATATATCCGCAGTCTCGGCAACAGGGTACAGCACCGCCAGCCCCAGTACGATGGCTATACTGAAGCCGTTTAAAGAAGACATTAGTAAATGGTTCTGTTGTTTGGGTTTAGGTGCTTGCTCCAGATGTAACAGTGCGTGAATGCGTGCGCTCAGTTTATACTTCCGGGCAATGGGCAAAGCAAGACTTGCCCTCCCTTTGATGGCAGCGGCGAATTTGACGAGTTCCTCCGCATAGGACAATACGGGAATACCACTGACGACTACTTCCTCATCGCAAGCTTTTTCCCGCTCCAGCCTCATGCGTAGGCTCAAGTACCAGGCCAGGGGATGGAACCAGTAGATGGCAAGGGCTAGCTGAGAGAGGCGCTGCCAGAGATAGTCCCGGCGTTTTACGTGGCAATACTCGTGGGTAAGAATGACCCTTAGCGTGGCTAGCGGCCAGTTGCGGAAACCTCTTGGGAGCAGAATGACTGGCTGGAGGCTTCCCCAGGTCATGGGCATACGGACATCAGTTCCCTCGATGAGCTGTGTTTTGGGAAACCGGCTGCTGAGTTGTTGTAAGTCAGCGGCCATAGGAGGCGACAGCATGGCTCCCAACGGGTTTAGACAGTTACAGCTCAACTTTTCTGGCATGGGATGCTGGCTAACCCTAGCCATCGGCTTTGGCCTAGTGACCACCGTAGGCATTGGCTGGCTATTAAAGTCCTTGTTGGTCCTTGTTATCCTGCTGATTTCAGTGCCGATCGTCTTGATCGTAGGCTCACAGTTTTGGCTCAGACGCAACCTGGTCGAAGGGGCCTGCCCGGCCTGTTCGCAGCCGTTGACCGGGTTTAGACCTATCCCCATGTCCTGCCCTAACTGTGGTGTAGCGCTACAGGCAAAAGATGGTGCCTTTGTCAGGGTGGCTCCCGAAGGCACCATTGATGTCAATGTAGTCAATGTTGATGCTGTCCGGACCGATGCCGGGGATACGGATGAGGTAACTATTGTGGATGTAGACGTTCTACCACCTGCCGACTCTTAAACGATTGCTGTGTGCCCATGGTTCCTAGCCAAACGCGAACGCTAGAAGCTTTAGCTCGCTTAGACAGTGCCCCCAATCGACAGAAAAATACCCCTGACAATCATGCACAATCT
>JBCDGT010000708.1:0-2728 GCA_038750915.1 Bacteroidota bacterium | reverse complement strand
AGTTGTTGCGGAACCCGATGGGATAGTGGTATCTAAGGATTATGACTTCTATGATACTATGCTGCTAAAAAGGAAGCCTCATAAATTAGTGCTCGTGAAAGTGGGAAATATGAAGTACAAGCCCTTATTGATTCTCTTTGAAAAAACAATGCCGAAGATTATCGATTTGCTTGGTCAGCATGATTGTATAGAATTACACAAGGATAAGATTATCAAGATACTATAGTTAGAAAGAAAGTGGTAGTAGGTGCTCCCACTCCGATCACGAATACAACCCACTACTCAAATACCGATCTCCCCGATCACAGATAATACAAACGATCAGCCCTTCTTCGATTTCTTCAGCGAGGCGGAGTGCGGCGGTGGTCGCTCCTCCGGAGCTCATGCCGGCGAACACCCCGGCTTCTCGCGCTAGTAAGCGCATGGTAGCGATGGCTTCTTCCTGGCTGACGTCGATCTTGCGATCAACCACGGAATCATCGTAAATTTTGGGAAGGAACTCCGGGCTCCAGCGGCGAATGCCGGGGATACGACTGCCATCCGTAGGCTGAACGCCTACGATCTGAACGGCCTCCGATTGTTCGTGCAGGTAGCGCCCAGTACCCGTAATGGTGCCAGTAGTCCCCATACTGGAAACAAAGTGGGTGATTTCGCCATTGGTGTCCCGCCAGATTTCGGGACCGGTGGTGCGGTAGTGCGCTTTCCAGTTGTCGTCGTTCGCAAACTGGTTGAGCTGGTGGTACTCGTCACTACTGGCCATTTCCTGGGCCAGCTCCCTACTGTATTCGATGGTTTTCTCCGCAGGAGTAAGGATCACTTCCGCGCCGTAGGCCCGCATGGTCTGTACGCGTTCCGCCGTAGCGTTTTCGGGCATCACCAAAGTGATGGGGACTTTCAACTTAGCCGCAATCATCGCCATCGCAATGCCCGTGTTGCCACTCGTTGCCTCCACAATGGATTTGCCGCCATCCAGATCACCTCTCTCCCAGGCACCCATGATCATGCTGAGGGCCGCCCGGTCCTTGACGCTGCCGCCGGGATTTTGCCCCTCCAGCTTCCCGAATACTTGTACGGCAGGGTTATCGGCTAGGTCGGAAAGATCGAGCAGAGGAGTATTGCCAATGAGCGAGAAGAGGTTCTGCATGAGCACTGCTTTAAGGCTATTATTTAGGGGTAGATTGAGTGGAAACAGTAGTATGCTGTTATTGGTCGGTGCTTGAGAAATGGACACTCGGAGGTCCCGTCTGCGCCAGGGACACTTCCGAGGTCCGCCGGTTACTTCTTTAACTATGTAGCGGACCTCGGAGAGTCGTTGGGCGAAGCCCTTCGACCTCTGAGTGTCCAGTATAAACAACCTAAGCGGTTGCTACCAAACTATGATCACCATTAATCAAGCTACTTATTCTCTTACCGCCGCCGCTTACCTCCACCCGGCCGCAGGTTCCCCGCCATTCCCGCCATCGCCGGATTGTTACTCATTTTGTGCATCATCTTCCGCATCTGATCGAACTGCTTGATGAAGCGATTAACCTCATCCATACCCTGGCCACAACCGCGGGCAATCCGCTTTTTGCGGCTCATGCTCATTAGCTCGGGGTTGGCCCTTTCTTGCGGTGTCATGGATTGAATGATGGCTTCTACCTTTGAGAAGGCGGAGTTGTCGATGTCGATGTCCTTCATCGCCTTCTTCATGCCGGGAATCATGTTGAGCAAGCTCTTGATGTCACCCATTTTACGGAGTTGATTCAACTGTCCGAGGAAGTCGTTGAAGTCGAACTTATTTTTCCGCATCTTCTTTTCAAGACGCTTGGCCTCTTCCTCATCGAATTGGTCTTGGGCGCGTTCTACAAAGGAGATGATGTCACCCATGCCGAGAATGCGCTGGGCCATCCGGTCCGGGTGGAAGACGTCCATCTGGTTCATCTTCTCACCGGTGGAGACGAACTTGATGGGTTTGTTTACGGTGTACTTTACCGTGAGGGCCGCACCACCGCGGGTATCACCGTCGAGCTTGGTCAAGACAACCCCGTCGAAATTAAGGCGATCGTTGAAGGCCTTGGCGGTATTGACGGCATCCTGCCCCGTCATGGAGTCAACTACGAAGAGCGTCTCATTAGGGCTGATGGCCTCACGGACGTCGCTGATCTCCTGCATCATCTTCTCATCGATGGATAGACGACCAGCGGTATCGACGATGACAACGTCGTATTTATTATCCTGAGCGTGGGCGATGGCGTTGAGTGCAATCTCCACGGGATTCTTATTCTCAACTTCCTTGTAAATGCCAGCGCCTACTTGTTCAGCGATGACCGTTAGCTGGTCAATGGCCGCAGGGCGGTACACATCACAGGCGCAAACCAAAACCTTCAGCTTGCGCTTTTCCTTGAGGTGGAGGGCCAACTTACCCGTAAAGGTCGTTTTACCGGAACCCTGGAGGCCAGCGATCAGCACTACCCCAGGTTCTCCTTTTACGTTGATACCCACGGACTGTCCGCCCATCAACTCGGTCAACTCATCCTGGACGATCTTGACCATCAAGTGGCCAGGCTTTACCGCCTTCAGTACGTTCTCCGTACCAAGGGCTTTGGCCTTTACGTTTTCGGTGAATTCTTTAGCAATTTTATAGTTAACGTCGGCGGCCACCAGAGCGCGGCGAATCTCCTTAAGACTCGTGGCTACGTTGATCTCCGTGATCTTATTATCTCCAGTAAACGTCTTGAAAGCGCCT
>JBCDGT010000707.1:0-2733 GCA_038750915.1 Bacteroidota bacterium | reverse complement strand
TCCATATTCTGGGGAACTCCCTAGGAGGCCACGTCGCCATTTTGTATGCCTTGGCACACCAAAAGAAGTTAGCATCGATTACCCTTACCGGAAGTAGTGGTCTGTTTGAGAGCGCCATGGGCAATACCTTTCCCAAGCGCAACAACTACGAATTTATTAAGAAGAAAGCGGAAAGTACCTTCTTTCGCCCTGAAGTGGCAACCAAAGAATTGGTGGACGAAGTATTTAGTACGGTAACCGACCGCAATAAGGGCCTTAGGGTTATTATGACGGCCAAAAGTGCCGTTCGGCATAATCTGGCTGATAAGCTTCACCTCATCAAACGGCCCACCTTACTCATTTGGGGTAAGCAGGACAACATTACTCCCGCTTTTGTCGGGGAGCAGTTCAATGAACTTATTACTGATTCAGAGCTTCACTTTATCGATGAATGTGGGCACGCTCCCATGATGGAAGAGCCCGGGAAATTCAATAATATCCTTGGACAATTCTTGGATCGGGTGACGGTATGACGCGATCCCGAAATTACAAATGATGACTAGCGAAGTAGCAGAGCAAAGCCATGATATCCCGACTAATTCGTGGATAGCAATGTAATAGCTAACGACTTTTCCATACCAACCACCAACTACTATCCCCCAATATGACAATGCGCTTCATCCTACTCTTATCTGCCTTTTTTTTCCAGTTGACGTTGCTGACGGGACAAGCAGATTCCATTCCAGCCAATTACGATACGACCATTTACAAGGTTGCTGACGAATTGCCTCGGTTCCCAACTCCATGTGAGCAGTTGGATACCACCATTGTGTTCAAGAATAGATGCTCGGAGCAGGCCCTGTTGCGGTACATTACTAGTCGGTCAATTTATCCGCAAGAAGCGCGGGAGAACGGTATTTCTGGGACGCCGGTCATCACCTTCATCGTAGAGCCAAACGGCCTCATCAACGCGCCTCGTATCCTGAGAGATCCCGGAGGTAACTTAGGGTTGGCGGCATTACAAGCCGTACTGAATATGCAGCAACAGGTGCGTTGGCGCCCCGCGATTATTGATGGTAAGCCCGTCCGCTTTCAATTTAACCTACCCGTACGGTTCAAATTGGAAGACCCCAAGCCCTACGTGATCGTGGACCGAGATACCGTGTATACCCAATTTGATAAGAAGCTAGACTACCAAGGGGGCAGTGAGGCACTACAGCAGCATTTTAAGGATAATCTTAAATATCCTGAAGCCTGGCAAGATAGCTGTTTGGTGGGGCAGATGGAAGTAAGGGTACTCGTGCAGCCCGATAATATTGTCCGGATTTTAGATATCACCGACTACAATAACCTTGGATTTGATTTTTGGTACGAAGCCATTCACACCTCAACGAATACCTACGGCCAGTGGATTCCGGCGGAGTTCGAAGGGCGGAAGGTCGCTGCGGCCTTTGATCTATCCATGAGCTTTTTACCCGAAGCGGCGGGTTGCAAAACCGTATTAGAAAATTACGAAAAGGCCGCCGCAGCCATCAACGAAGGGAGTGCATTAGCCACCGAAAAAAACTACAATGAGGCCATTGAAAAGATGAGTGAAGCCGTTGCTTTGTTCCCCTTAGATGGACAGTTCCGCATCATCAGAGGACAAACTTTGATGGACGCCAACCGATTGGGGGAAGCCTGCCAAGACCTGGCGCTGGCTCGCCGCATTGCGTTGGTCAATTGGTTCGATTCTGTCTTGCCTTTACTCTGTAAACCACAACCCACCGAGTAGAGACGTAAGTAGAGACGTAAGTAGAGACGTAAGATCTTACGTCTCTACCATCACATTCACCACCACCACATTCAATTATTTGAGACGCAAGATTTTGCGTCTCTATAACCACAAAACTCCCTAACCATGACTACCTGGCTTACCGTCCCCGACGATCACGATTTCAGTATCTACAACTTGCCCTTTGGTATCTATTCTATGGAAGGTGTTGCCCCGCGGGCGGGTATTGCCATCGGTGATTATATCGTTGATCTGCAGCGTTGCCAAAATATGGGGCTGTTTAATGATTTTCTCTCGCCTTCAGCTAGGGTATTTAAACGGAAAACCCTTAATCGGTTTATTCGCCAAGGAAGGAAGGTCACTAGTGGGGTGCGGAAAATTATTCAGCAGGAGTTGTGTGACGAAGGTAGTATGCTGCGCGACGAAGAGTTGAGCTTACTCGTACACAAAGACCAGGTGAAAATGCACATGCCCGTACGAGTAGGAGATTATACCGACTTCTACAGTAGCCGGGAGCACGCCACCAACGTTGGTGCCATGTTTCGGGATCCTAATAATGCCCTACTACCTAACTGGTTACACCTGCCCGTAGGCTATCATGGCCGTGCCAGTAGTATTGTGCCCAGTGGGGTGAATATTCGCCGTCCAAATGGGCAGACGATGCCGAAGGGGAGTGATAGTCCCGTCTACGGACCCAGTCAGCGGCTTGACTTCGAATTAGAGGTTGCCGCTGTAATTGGTAAGAATAGTAAGTTGGGCAAAGCGGTATCGACTAAGAAGGCCGAAGATTATGTTTTTGGCCTAGTATTGTTCAATGACTGGAGCGCCCGCGATATTCAAAAGTGGGAGTACGTGCCGTTAGGTCCGTTTCTGGGTAAAAACTTTGCCAGTAGTATCAGCCCGTGGATTGTACCCCTAGAAGCATTGGAGCACCTCAAAGTACCCGGTTACGATCAAGAGCCAACACCCCTAGATTACCT
>JBCDGT010000706.1:0-2735 GCA_038750915.1 Bacteroidota bacterium | reverse complement strand
TTGTTGTGCATCCGGGCGGTTTTCTCTTGAAAAGATTCTTCGCTAAGAACGTAATTTATTTTCGCTCTGATCGCGGTCGGTGTATCTTGATCACGATCAGCCATTAAACCTAGTCCATGAAAATGGACCCTGGCCGCACAGCCATTTTGATCGGATCTTTTACCAGAGTACACCAACATCGGCACCCTAAAATGGAGACATTCGTGGATGGTATGGATGCCTCCGTGATTGATTGAAAGGTCCGCTCGCGCTAACACCCTTAGCTGCGGCACGTAAGAAAAAGCGTAAACATTATCAACCCCTTCGGCCAGCTCAAATTCATCGTTTTGCCCTCCGAGACCAAGGATTAACAGCCAGTCGGGACGGGGTGCTACGGCCCGTACCAAGCGCAGTAAAAAATCATCATGTACGCCAGCCATAGTACTAACGGTACAGAGCAATAATTTTGCGCCCGTTCGCTCTTGCCGGTCAAAAATGGCGGGTAAGTCTGAAACGGCCTGTTCGGGCCTGTTCGCATAGACCATTGGGCCGATGTAATGCAAAAATGATAGCGGTCTATGTGGGAACTCCATTTCAAAAGGCGCCATCGCCAATACGGGCAAGCCCTCGTAAGTGAAAGCCCCCGGCCAAAAGCTTTTGCGGATAAACCGGCGCGGAAACCCCTCACGCGTGGCCAATGTTAACAATGTACTCCTACGGTCACTGCCAAAACTGAGTAAGGCTATTTTTTTATGCATCCACCGCCGTTGCCAGCGGATCTTTTGCCAACTCAGCCACAGCGCTAAGCGGCTTCCCGCCCAGCCTTCGCCGGGGATAGTATCGTGCAGTAAATACGGCAAACCCGGACGGTCCCAAAGGGAGTACCACTGGCTGAGGAGGAACAGCTGGAGCCCTCGACGGTAAGCCGTAATAATGTACTCGTGCAGTTCTACGTCACAGATCAGGACATCTGGCTGGAGGCGGTCTAGTATTTGAGTAAAATCCGTAGGGTCCGTCAGCGCAAGGGAGCGTAGTCGGTTGATCTTCCGTTTTCGGAAACGTTCCTGCAGGCGCGTCCAGCGATTGCCCTGCTGGTTGGTAGTGGACAAAGCTTCTCCTCCGAGTTCGGGGCGTTCATTAATAGTCGGTAGACGTAAGAAGGGGATACCGAGTGGTCCTACTTTTTGGCCAATGTCCCGAGGCGCCGCTAGGGTTACTTCATGGCCCGCCGCCAGCAGGCGGCGGCTGAGCTCGAGGCTGGCATTGGTAATACCAGCCTGGCCCGTGATCGCTATGAGTAACTTAGCCATTAGTTACGGTCCATTTCCTCCAGCAGCTTTCTGATGGTTCGCTCTACGTGTTCGGCTAGGGAGGCAATACTGGGGTACCGGAAGATGGTGTTAGCGGGTAATTCCAGCTCGAAAGCTTCGTTAATTCGGTTAACTACCCGGATGCCCGTAAGGGAGTGTCCCCCTAAATCCAGAAAATGGACTTTTCGGCCAATGGCTTCGCGGTCAAAAACCTCCGCCCAAGCTGCGTGAATCATCTCTTCAAATTCCGTTTGCGGCGCATCCCCACTTAAGTCTCCTCCGCCAAAATCGGGATCGGGTAAGGCCTTGCGGTTAATCTTTCCGCTGGGGAGCGTCGGTAGTTCAGGCAGCTGTAAGAAGTAAGTAGGCACCATATAACTTGGGAGCCGACTGGCTAAGGCATCCCGAAGGAAAGTAATGCTCGGGTTGCCTGCGGCTACGAAGTAAGCCGTAAGAAAGCCTTCCCCCTTAGGGTTCTTCCTGAGTAAGACCGTGGCTTGCTGTATGTGTTCCTCTTGCAGCAAGGCATTCTCTACTTCTCCCAACTCAATCCGGAAACCCCGTAGTTTCACCTGACTATCGATTCTACCGAGGAAATCAATATTACCGTAGGACATCCAGCGAGCCAAATCGCCCGTGCGGTACCAACGGCCACCTTCCGGTAAAGAGACGAACTTTTCGGCGGTAAGCTCCGGCCGATTCAAATAACCACGGGCTACTTGCACCCCACCGATATACAGCTCCCCCGGCACCCCGATAGGGCGCAGCTGCTCTTCCGGGCCAAGAATACGGATCGGTACGTTAGTGATGGGTTTACCAATCGGAACGTGGGTAACGGGTAATTGGTCCCTCTCTTTCGGTGCGGACCAGCGGGTGACGGTGATGGCAGCCTCCGTTGGGCCATAAAGATTGTGCAAGGCTACCTCAGGATACTGCGCACGAAAATTATTAACCTGGCTGGGCGTAAGGGCTTCCCCGCTGCAAATAACCCGGCGCAAGCTCGGCAATTCTGCCGGCTTGAGGAGGAACAGTTCCAGCATTGGCGGGACAAAATGCACGGTGGTAATCCCGTATTCCCGGATCGTCCGCTGGAGATAATCGACCTCCTTTTGCCCACCGGGCTCTGCGAAAACCACTGGACAACCAGTCATCAATGGCCACCAGAATTGCCAACCAGATACGTCAAAAGTGAAAGTGGTTTTTTGGAGAACGACGTCAACCGCCGGATCAAGCTGAAAATCTTGCTGCATCCACCACAGGCGGTTAAAAAGGCCGTCGTGCTGGTTCATTACCCCCTTAGGTTTACCCGTGGAACCGGAAGTATAGAGTACGTACATGAGATCCTGGGGGCGAGGCAAACCGGATTCCGTGTCTGCTTCACCAGCATAAGGTTCTCGTTGTGTAATTACTAAACCCGTATCCCCTACCCTTTCGCTTGGTGCTGAT
>JBCDGT010000705.1:0-2736 GCA_038750915.1 Bacteroidota bacterium | reverse complement strand
TTCATTGGTTCTTTTTACAGAAAGACCTAGGTTTTTACGGCTGTATTTTGTTGTAATTTGGGTGGGAATCAGTCATTATCCACCTGAAATTCTGACAGTTTGTAGGAGTGGCACGGTAGTTGTGGGAGGGTTCTTGGTCGAAAGGAAGGCCCTGCTGGTCGGAGGAAAGTCCGTACATCGGCGAGGCTTGCTTACCTTTGCGGGCCTAAAGTGAGGCGAAAGTTCCTTCCTAAACCTACACAAAGTAGGGTCGCCTCTTTTACCGATAAAGTTTTTACCTATGGAGATGGACAGAAGTACCATCGTCGGCCTCGTCTTGATCCTTGCCATCTTTACCGTCTGGCAGGTGATGGTCGCTCCGAGTGCCGAAGAATTAGCTGCACAACAGCGCTACCAGGATTCCATCGCTGCCCTCAATGAGGCCGAGTTATTACCGGAAGTAGATATTGCCGAGCCGGAGTTCTCCACTTCGGAGCTGGCCAGCTTGACAGATTCCGTGCGCGAGGCGCGTTTCGGGCAGGCTTTTGGAGCGTTTGCCGCAGCTGCTGCAGGCCAAGCGGAGGACGTTGTTCTTGAGAATGACCTCCTAAAGCTGACCTTCTCAACCAAAGGCGGTTTCATCAAGCGAGCCGAGCTTAAGGAGTTTAATAAGATGCTCGACGATGATGCAGGTACGGTTGAAAAGTTGCCCTTGTTGCTGTTGGAAGACCCGAAGAACAACTTTGACTACACTATACCCGTCAATGGGGTGAGTGGTGCGGGCATCCATACTAGTGATCTATATTTCCAACACACTATCGAAGGAAATACCCTTATCATGCGCGCGCCCGCTTCCGGGGGCGGCTACCTGGAACAACGTTACACCATTACTGATGGTACTTATCTGATCGACTACGATCTTCGTCTGGAAGGCCTCAATAATGTGATTGGTAGCAATGGTGGAGCGATCGATCTGCAGTGGGATAACTACCTGGATAAAATCGAAAAGAACGCCCAGTACGAGGCGAATCAGTCGACAATGTACTTTAAGCCCATCGACGATGGTTCCAGCTACTGTACTTGTACGAGCTCTGATACCGAAGAAGTAGAAGACCAGAAAGTAAAATGGGTAGCGGGTTCCCAGCAGTTTTTTACTTCTGACCTTATCTCAGATGATGGATTTGCTCCCGGAGCTTTACTGGCCACGGAAGTATTCGATGAAGCCAACCCAAACCTTAAAAAAGTATCCGCTAGTTTAAAAGTACCGATCGGGCGCTCTGGCTCGGAGATTGTCGGGATGCAGCTCTATATCGGCCCTAACGACTTCGAGCGGATGCGGGCCATTGGTCATGACCTTAGCGACGTAATCAGCTTTGGTCGCAGCATCTTCGGTGGCATCAACCGGTGGGTCATTCGCCCGATGTTCAACTTCCTCCTTGGGTTTATCGGTAGCAAAGGCATCGCCATCTTGGTTCTTACTTTAATCGTAAAACTGCTGGTGTACCCACTGACTTACAAAATGCTGGTCAGTAATATGAAAATGCAAGTGCTGAAGCCCGAGCTGGAAAAGATGAAGGCTAAGTACAAGGACGACGCCCAGGCGCAGCAAATGCAACAGATGAAAATGTACCAGGAGTACGGTGCCAGTCCGCTCGGAGGGTGTCTACCGATGGTGCTGCAAATGCCTATCTGGTTTGCGCTCTATCGTTTCTTTCCGGCCTCCATTGAGTTCCGCCAGGAGAGCTTCCTGTGGGCCAATGACCTATCTAGCTACGACGTATTAACCAAGATTCCGGAGTGGATTCCGTTCATGCAGGGTCACCTCAGCCTTTTTGCCGTACTCTGGGCCATTACCACCGTCATCTACGCTTACTACAATAGCCGGCACATGGACTACAGCGCCCAGCCAATGATGAAGTATTTCCAGTACGTGATGCCCATCCTTTTCCTCGGCTTCTTCAACAGCTTTGCTTCCGGACTTACGGCTTACCTCCTCTTCTCCAATACATTCAACATCATTCAAACCATCGTTACCAAGAATTTCCTTATCGACGAGGAAAAGCTACTGGCCAAGATGAATGAGAATAAGAAAAAGCCGAAGAAGAAAAACGGCTTCGGTGCCCGTTTGCAGGAAGCTTTGGCCGAACAACAGCGGCAACAGGCTAAGCAACAGGGAAAGAAGAAGTAGGTGCTTTTGGTCTAGTGGTACTATTGGTCTATTGGTACTATTAGTAATGTAGGTGCCGTTTGATAATAGACTAAAATACCAATAGACTAAATAAACCAATAGACCAATCACAATGCGTCATCTCCTATTATTTTTGCTTAGTGTATTTGTGCTTACTGCTTGCAACCGGGATACGGTGGGGGTAGAGAATACGGCTCCTAGTCCGGTCATTGCACCTGCGTCCACGCCCCAAACGCGTGCGGAGAGAGAGGCAATACTAGAACAACCAAGGACCCTGGAAGAACGCCCCGATCAAGTGGCCGACGATACGGGTAAAAATGAGCCTGGTGACTTCGCTGAGGTAGGAGATGAATACGCGGCAAAGCGAGCAGGCCCTGGCCGGGAGACCCCATTGGTGCGGCCAGAACCCCGGTCAGAAGCGCAAGCGGCTACGAAGCCAACCACTGCAAGCACACCTCAAGAAACTATGCAACCAGGGATTACCGAAAAATCCCTTAGGGAGATTTCCGCCCCCCTTGTTTTCACGGTGTCTAAATCTCCTTGCCGGGGTTACTGTGAAATTTACGAAT
>JBCDGT010000704.1:0-2739 GCA_038750915.1 Bacteroidota bacterium | reverse complement strand
TCGGAAGCGGAGTCGCCCATTCGAACCATCACTAGGCCCTCAACTTGGGATACACCAATGAACTGTCCGTTTTTCCCTGCTGCTAATACCAGATCATTTGGTGCGGCTGGTGCAATAGGGCCCGAATAAACCGTCCGATCGGCGGGCTCCATGTATTTATCCTGGCCATTGAGCCACCAGAGGTAGCCGTAAGCCTGATTGAGGGCTTGCGAAGGTTGTAACATCGCCCTAAAGTAGCTGGTGTCTCCGACTACGGTAGTGTTTTCCCAGCGGCCCTCCGCCAGGATCAAGTGGCCGAAGCGCGCGGCATCCCGCACTCGACTCAAGAAAAGCGTATTGTCTCCCGTTGGCCACCAGAAGCCGGTTTTCATCCCGATTTTGTCTTCGATCATCCGGTTGGTGTAAGCATTAATTGTCGTTCCGGTGGCTTCCTCTAGTACGTCTTTTGTAAGAGAATACGGAGAATTATGGTAAGCCCAGCGATCTCCAGCAGGCGCCACAAAGCGTAGGCAACCGGGGCTGGTACAGCTGAAAAACAACTCATTCATACCAGCCGTCATGGTCAGTTGGTGCCAGATAGTGATGGCCGCCTCCTGCTCTGGGGCTAGGCTTGTCCAGCCGGCACCAAGGTATTTCGAGGTGGAGTCCTGAATGCTCAAGTGACCTTCCTCTTGGGCAATCCCGACGAGGGCGGCTCGTAAGCTTTTACCCGCCGAGGCCCAGTACCAAACGCTGTCTTGCTGGAAGGTGCCGAAGTATTTTTCCAAGACAATACGGCCATCTTTAAGTAACAGGAATCCCTTAGTTTGGGTGGCTTCGAGATAGTCGTAAAGCGCGGTAATACTATCCGCCTGATAGCCGAGAGAAGTAGGACTCGTCGTTTCCCAATTTGCCTCATTTTCCGGTGGAAAGTAAGTCACTTGGGCGCGCACGCAGGTGCCAAGAAGGGATATCAAGCAAAGAAAATAAAATGGTCGCATGGGACGGGCGTTTTTCCTTTAGACGCCGGTGGAGGGGGGAGGTTTGGTAGTCTTGTAGTCTGGTGGTTTTTTGGTGCGGGAACTACCAGACTACAAGACCACCAAACTACTTAGAGATCACCACCGTACCCAGTTCAGCGGCCAGCTCTTTGCGCATCGCATCGAGGCGAATCTGCAACTTCATGTGCAGGATCAACTGCTTTTCGTCTCCTGCTTTGTCAAGCTCAGTGATCCGGTGAATGTTTTCTTTACACTTTCGGTCAATTTTCTCCATTCGGAAGATTCGCAGCAGGATTTCGGCGGCCAGCTTGTGGTTTTCTTCCGGTGGCTTTTGACTGAGGCGTAGCCCGTATTTTTCCTTCCAGTTGGGGCTAAGCGAATAAGGTTTTACCGTAGCGGAAATGGCGAGTTCTTGTATTGCTGGTTCAGGGTGCTGTAGGTACCAATCTGGGCTAGGACCTTGTTGGTGTTGACTTAGGTAGGCCATAACGAGTTTTACTGTCTTCTGGTAGAGGGCGTTATCGAAATCATCGAGTACGTCGGCGATGTTCCGGGTGAGGAAGGCGGCAATAGAAGTATCGGTGACCTCGTCGTAAACTTTGGCGCCGTGGTTGATAAGCAGGTAGGCTAAGTCGCGTTCTTGAAAGGTGTGACCGGTGTAAAGGAGAGCTTCAGCTAGCTCGTCTCGGGCTGGAAGTTCAGGAATGGGCCCTTCGCCAAATTCTACGGGGGGGAAATCAACGTCTCCGCCAAAGCCAGGCTCCTGCAGGCCCGCCCAGCCGTCATCCGTCAGGCCTCCCCACTCGGGAGCGTCCGCTGGCTCGGGAGCTTTACCACTCAGCGGCGGTGCCACGCCGGGCTCCACTAGACCCGCCCAGCTGTCTTCTTCGGTCGGTGGCGGGGGATTATCCCGTTTTTGTTGTGGGCGTACGGGGGGAAGTTTTTTATTACCCAGTCGGGCGGTGCGTTCGCGCCGACGTTGCTCTCGTTCTTGTTCTTTTTTGGCTTTGGTCCGCCGGTCGGCTACTGCCTGATTAACGAGGTTGACCAATAGACTTTCCTCTAACCCCAAACGGCTGGTGAATTGCTGCAAGTAGCCGGCGCGTTTGAGGGGGTCTTCCACTAGGGCTAGGGTGGCGATGCTGGAGCGGATAGCTTCACTGCGGGCTGCAACGTCGTCACCAGCTTCTTCCAGTAGTAAATCTGCTTTGAAGAAGAGAAAATCGCGTCGTTTGCTGGTCAAGTATTCCTCGAAAGCCGTAGTCCCTACCTTTTGCATATAGCTGTCGGGGTCTTCACCATCCGGTAGGATGACCACCCGCACGTTGAGGCCTTCGATCAACAGTACATCAACTCCGCGCAACGCTGCTTTAATGCCAGCTTTGTCACCGTCGTACAGTAGAGTGACGTTTTGCGTCTGTCGTTTCACGAGCCGGGCCTGGCCCGGGGTGAGGCTGGTGCCAGAAGTTGCCACCACGTTTTGGACGCCATTCTGGTGCAAGCTAATCACGTCGGTGTAGCCTTCTACCATGTATACATTATCCAATTTCCGCACCTGCGTTCGCGCCTGATGCAGACCATAGAGTACATCGGATTTGTGGTAGACCTCCGACTCGGGGCTGTTGACGTATTTGGGTGCCTTGACGTCCTTTTTCAAAATCCGCCCCGCGAAGGCAATGGGCTTGCCCTGGAGGTTGTGGATCGTGAACATGGCACGGTCGAAGAAAAAGTCGCGCTTATTCCGGATTAGTCCCAGTTG
>JBCDGT010000703.1:0-2750 GCA_038750915.1 Bacteroidota bacterium | reverse complement strand
GTTCCACTTAAAGAAAAATTACTGCTCGCCACTGGTGATCAGGTTGACCGTATTGTGATTCACGAGCAGCGCGGTGAAGCACCGTTCAATATCCGTAGGCTTACGGAAACGGAGGGCTGGGTAATTAGTAGGGAACATCAGGAAATACTGGATCAATCCGCAAAAGCGGAGACTCTGGTGCAGTCACTCGTACAACTCACTACGGACTCGGTAATGAACGGTAAGTTTGGGGAAGAAAATCAATATTCCCTTTCAGTATTCTCCGAAGTACACGGCCAGGAAAAGCTGCAGTTTGCCCTTACGTCCGCCGGCATGGGATTGGTGTCCCTCACCAAAGGAGAAGATGTTTTTGCGGTACCAACAGCAGACTTGAAGCAGATTGTTCCGCTACTTCGCTTTGATCACTACCGCGAGCGGCGTCTGCTGGCACTTGCGGCTGAGCGGGTAGACAGCATCACGGCCCTCCACCACGACAGCTTGCTCTGGCGGGCCAAGCCAGAGACGGTTACGGCGCTGGCCCAAACATTTATTGCACCCACGGCCGCGCCCTTTGCCGATTACTTTGATGAAATAGCCCACCAAGACCGGTACTTCGCTACCCTCCGCCTTTTTGCCGAAGGAGAGGTACACGAGATACTTGCCTACCGAGACTCGCTGTGGCCGCAGGTTTACGTACTCATTGGCCAAGATTTTCCGCGGCGCTACTTGGCCGTAGATAGCCTGCGATGAAACATTCTGCCTTTCGGGCGTTATCCTGGCGTGAGTGGTATTTGCCTACCCAACTATTCTCCTTAGTGTACTAGCCAATGGATCTACGTCTCCTTACTTTCCTTGCCGTTCTCGTCTTTCTCGATGTTTATGTCTTCCAGGCGGTCCGGGCTTGGCTGTTCCCTTATTCTCAGCGTTGGCACCGTATTGGCTATGGCATTTACTGGGGATTATCCCTCTTCGCATTTGGGCTACTGCTACTTAATGTTTTCGAAGTAACCGACGCTTGGGGCAAACACACTAAGAATTTGATCCGCGCGTTCCTCTTCCTCTTTTGGCTGTGCAAAGTCCCCGTAATTGCTATTTTGCTCATCGACGACATACGTCGGGGAGCTACTTGGTTACTGAATAAAGTGAGCCCCATAAAAGAACGCGACGTCAGCCGTTCGCGCTTTCTTTCGGCCGCCGCCCTAGTGGCGGGAGGCATTCCGTTGGCCACCCTAACCTACGGCGTAGTTCGCAACGCCTACCGCTACCGCCGCTTTGCCGTTGACATCCCCATCGAGAACCTTCCTGCTGGCTTGGAGGGATTTAAGATCGTCCAGATTAGCGATATGCACTCTGGCAGCTGGACCCGCTCGGAGCCCCTCAAAGAAGCCGTAAAGATGATCAACGAAGAAAACGCCGACGTCGTCTGCTTCACCGGTGACCTGGTTAATAACACCGCCGATGAAATGCTGCCCTTCGTGAAAATCTTCAAAGAGGTACGTGGCAAACACGGCGTCTACAGTGTCCTCGGCAACCACGACTACGGCGACTACGTTGAGTGGGACAGTCCGGAGGCTAAAAATGCCAACATGGAATCTCTCTACCAAGTCCACCGTGATCTTGGCTGGGAGCTTTTGCGCGACGAAAACCGGCAGCTGGACATCAATGGTCACAAAGTCGCGATTCTCGGCGTAGAAAACTGGGGCAATGCCTTCGCCCGCTTCCCCCAGAAAGGCGACTTGGCCAAAGCCTACCGCGGCGGCGTCGAAAAGTGCGATTGCCGCATTCTCCTCAGTCACGACCCCTCTCACTGGGACGCCCGCATCCGCCCTGGCTACCCCGAAATCGACCTAACCCTCAGCGGCCATACCCACGGTTTTCAGTTCGGTATCGAAATCCCTGGCTTTCTAAAGTGGAGCCCCTCCCAGTACATCTACAAACAATGGGCC
The DNA here is from genome assembly GCA_038750915.1 of Bacteroidota bacterium. Lineage (GTDB taxonomy): Bacteria > Bacteroidota > Bacteroidia > Chitinophagales > Saprospiraceae > Neolewinella. The sequence continues at coordinate 825 of JBCDGT010000703.1, read as the reverse complement.
GGACTCTACCAAAAAGGTAAGCAGTACCTCTACGTAAATCGTGGACTCGGATTCCTGGGCTACCCCGGGCGAGTAGGCATTCTGCCGGAGATCACCGTGCTGAAACTGGTACGGAAAAGCTAAGGCTTTTCCTCGGTAGACGGCCTAACGGCCTTTTTGACGCTACGCTCTTAGACGCTTTCGGCTTTTAGTTCATAATTCTCAAATACTAAAAGGGAGCGTAGCGACCGTCTAAAAGTGAACGCAGTGAACGTCTAGCAGCGCAGCGTCTAGCTCCTAGCAGGCCGCAAGGCCGTCTAAATCAAGTCATCCTCATCTTCCTCCACCCGGCGGGGCTTCCGCCCCGGCTTTTTCCGCTTCTTGGGCTGGGCTTTCCGGGGGGGGGGAGGTGGTTTCTTGATTTTTGAGATGATCTTGTTCGGGCCTTCTTTGCGCTCTACGGCACGGCGAGCGATGTCTTGGGCTGTTAGGTCTAGTTGACCACTGGCTTCCAGTCGCATACCTTCCACACTTTTGGTGGTCGTAGGAACTGCATCCAGGCGCTGACGATCGATTAGCTTTCCGGTGACGGAGCAAACGCCGTATACCTTATTCTTGATTCTCAGCATGGCGTTTTGCAAAGCTTGTACGGCGTCGCGTTTGCGCAACACCTGCTCATTCAGTAATTCCATCTGGCTGACGGAGCTACTGTCTTCGCCCATATCGGCACCAAAGCCTTCTGACATGGTCTCGCTCAGTTCACTTACCTGATCGCGTAAACTTTGTAATTCACTCTTGGCGAGTGCGTATTCTGATTTAATTCTCTCGGCGAATTTTGCGAGATCT
>JBCDGT010000702.1:0-2753 GCA_038750915.1 Bacteroidota bacterium | reverse complement strand
CTGGTTAACACTCACGTTATAGCCGGCCGTATGAATACGGTTTTGGGCAAGCTTCCGGTAGAGTTTCATGGTCTTTTCCAGCTGGTAGAAAACCGTGTTTTGGGGTAATTGGAAGTCCATTCGCTAATTTATATGATACAAATATCATTGATATATCATACAATTGCAAATTACAAAGCCATTTTCTTCTTCCGTACCTTGCCACTAAATACGACCCTGCTGCCAATGCCTACCGACTACGAAACCGTCATCGGCCTCGAAACCCACGTACAGCTCGCCACTGAGAGTAAGGCCTTTTGCGCCGACCGTAACCGCTTTGGGCAAGACCCTAATCAACATATTAGCGTGATCAGCCTTGGCTATCCGGGCACCTTACCCATGCTCAATGAGCAGCAGGTGCGCTTTGCGGTAAAACTAGGTTTAGCCCTTGGCTGCGAAATCAACGAACGCAGCACCTTCGACCGCAAGAATTACTTCTACGCTGACTTACCCAAAGGGTATCAGATCACCCAGGATGAAAATCCAATCTGTCTCGGCGGGACCCTACCACTCCGCATGGAGGGCCAACGCTCCGTTGCCCTCCATCACATTCATATGGAGGAGGATGCCGGTAAGTCCATTCACACTGAAGGGGAGCCCTATACGAAGGTAGACCTCAACCGCGCGGGCACTCCGTTGCTGGAAATCGTTACTGAGCCAGACCTGCGTTCCGCCGAAGAAGTAGACGCCTTTATGAGTGGGATGCGCCGGCTTGTCCGCTGGCTGGAAGTTAGTGATGGAAATATGCAAGAAGGCAGCCTGCGCTGCGACGTAAACGTCAGCGTGCGTCCCCGCGGGCAGGCGGAATACGGCACCCGCTGCGAGATCAAAAACATGAACTCGATGAAGTTTGCCCGGCAAGCTGTTGCTTATGAAGTAGACCGGCAAATCGGCCTGCTCGAAAAAGGCGAGGCGGTACGGCAGCAAACCCGACAATTCGACCCCGCCACTGGTACCACCAGCGCCCTGCGCGACAAGGAAGACGCTCACGACTACCGCTATTTTCCAGACCCCGACCTCCCGCCCATTGTGCTCACGGATGCCTTCATCAACGAAGTTCGGGAGGAAATCGACGTTTTGCCCTGGGAAGCTTACACTCAGTTACAAAGAGATTTCCGGCTCCCCGCTGAAGACGCCCACCTGCTGACGGAAGACCACGATACTTACCTTACCTTCCTCCAGTACGCCGAAGTATCTCCAGACGTGCCCGCCTTAGCTAAAATCTGGCTCAACCGCCTCCTTCCCTGGCTAACAGATGAACGGCTCAGCCCCACGGAATTACCACTAGACCCTGAGCAATTGGCAGCTTTTCAGGAACTCATCCTCGCCGGTGACGTCGCCGCCGCTACCGCAAGTGCCAAACTGTTGCCGGACCTCCTGCTTAGTCCGGGTGAACCCTTCGCCCGGGCCGAAGAACTCGGCCTACTGCAAAACAGCGATGCGGACTTTCTCACCGAAATTGTCGATACCGTAATCGCGGAATTCCCCGATAAAGTAGCTATCTACCAGAAAGGCAAGAAAGGACTCATCGGTTTCTTCATGGGCGAAGTAATGAAACGCAGTAAGGGCAGCGCCGAACCAAAGGAGACACAGCGCTTGCTGCGGGAACGACTGGGGTAGGTGGCCTGACGGCCTTTTAGACGCCGCTTACGCGGCTTCTGGTAAATGGTAGTTGGTAATTTGGTAATTGGTTTGTACGCCTTTGAGAGTGGAAAAAATCGGCAACCAAATTCAGGCAATACTGTTAAATTATTACAAATGTAGTAGAACTACTTGCGTAGTATTACAAGTGTAGTATATCTTTACGTCAAATCTTAGTAACCCATGGCTAACACCCCAATGCCTTCCGAAGCCCAGTTGGAGATATTAGACCTCCTTTGGCAAGAACAACCCGCTACTGTACAAAACCTGCACGACCGGCTGGCCAGCCGCCGCAAAGTGAGCTATAATACCGTATTGACCCAGTTGCAGCGGATGGCCAAGGCTGGTTTTGTCACTAGGAACACCGATCAACGCACCCATACTTATAAGGCTGCACTGCGTCGGGAGCAGGTTGAAAAACGGCTTTTCAATCGCTTGGCGGATACCGCCTTCGGCGGCAGTAAGATTCACCTCGCCCTGCGTGCTTTAGGTAATGAAACCCCTACGCCACAAGAACTGGACGAACTCCAGGAATGGATCAACCGCCAGAAAAAGTAAGCGATGGACCTAACGACTACTCTTTTACCCTACGCTACGGCCTTCGGCCTGGCGCTGCTGCACAGTCTGTGGATTGGTATCTTACTTTATACCACGGTCAAGGCGCTATGGCCTTTGTTACCGGGGCCTACGGCACGCCATCATCTGGCCTACGGTGCCTTACTCCTCATGGGAGGTGCTTTCGGCCTGACCCTTTACTTGAATTACGACCCCACCCCAGTCTGTGAAAACCTGGCTGGGGGAGCACCAATTACTAACTTACCATATACCGGTGCGGCTACTGCCGCTGCCGAGCTTAGCTGGCTCGAATGGTTCCAACAACGCCTACCGGACTTCGCCCCCTGGCTATCATTGGCCTATCTAATCGGCCTCCTGCCTGCGGCATTTAGTCTGATCAAAGACCAAGAACGTGTGTGGGAGATGCGACGTAATGGATTACTTGACCTGCCCGCCCAGTGGTCACATCTTTTGAACGAAGAACTCAACCGTCATGCCGCTACTCGCCGCGTAAAGTG
>JBCDGT010000701.1:0-2761 GCA_038750915.1 Bacteroidota bacterium | reverse complement strand
GGTAAAATGGTTCGGGTCACGTTACCAGGTGACGTGTTGCAAGAAACCTTGGAAACGGGTTTGAAGACTAACTACGGAGAAGGAGGCTACCTCCAATGTAAAAATGTGAAGTTTGACGATCTTTCCCTGAACGGAACGGCGATTGATCCGGTAAAAGCCTACGAGGTCGTCTTGCCTGAATTTGTCGCTAAAGGCTACGAAGCAAACCTGGAATTCCTCGGTGAGCACTATAGTGGTGAAAATGAGGACGTACTAAAGATCGGAGAGACTATGGTGAATAACGACATCCGCGACATTGTCATTCACCACATGCTCCAGTTGAAAAACTTTTAGTGGGGCATTGGTTGTTTGCCCGTCTCTCAGCTTCTCCTGACCACTTTGTTGGAGAGAAGCTACCGCGACAAGTAGGGGTGCTTCCCTAAACTCTGTAGGGCGACGGCCTCCACCAGGCGATTTCCGATAGCGGGGCTACTCAAATGTAGTTGTAGGTAAGCCACTTCTCCTTCCTGGCGGGTGATGATATCGGGGGAGCCGTCGCCATCGAGGTCTCCTAGCGCGAGTATGGTGGTCTGCGTGCCATTTAGAAAGAAGAAATCCTGGGTCTTATTTTTCCAACGTAGGTACTGCGTACTTACGGCCATCAGGCTGTCTCCGGTCGCCTCGCATTTTACGGATAAGAGTTGTTGCAGTGTATCCGGCCAGGGCTTTAGCGATTGGCAAGGGTTGCCCAAAGGTTCGTCGAAGCCAAAGCCGGCGAAGGCATGTTCAGCGAAGGCTTTTTTTGTCCCGATTAGGTAGGTTGGCTGCTCCTCACCAGCAACGGTCGGAAGTAAACGAACCGCGTACTGATCTTCTATAACGAGGTAGGAACGGCGTACCTTCTTAAGTTCACGGGAGTTGCCGAAACCGTAGACTCCGTACCAATTAAAGCGGCCGGGCGTAACGTCGAGTACCCCTTCGTTCACCTTGATCAGGGCGTAGGGTTCAGCTCCTTTACGTTTTAGGCCAGTTGGCTGATAGTAAAGGTAGGGATCGAAGAGGTAGCCGGTCTGTCCGTCGTAGGCGGCACGTACCCAACGGCCGGTAATGGGACGACCTTGATGCTTACCGATGGATTGAATACCGGCATCACAGGCAGCGAGAATAGTTACCGTAGCATTAAAAGGCACCCGCGCCAGGGTTTCTCCGCGCGTATTTGGCGTCGACCGCAGCTTGAGGCCACCGACGGCGATTACCCGGTTGCGGCTAAGGTCTACGTCGGCCGTCAGTTGGGCGCGACCGCAGGTGCAGGCAAATAGGAGGAGGAGCAAAGTAGAGAAGAGCGTTTTCATGGTGGTCCACGTTTTGTTCTCCCCAAAATTGCGGGCGGGCAGTGGCTTATTTGGCGCCAACTAGTATTCGCCTAGGAGGAATGAGTATCCGCAGACTTTGTTGGTGCTATTGGAACTATTGGTGCTATTGGTCTTTTTAGCCCTGAAATAAACCAATAGCACCAATAGCCCAATAGCCCAATAGCACCAACTCTACTTCTTCCGCCACCCCCCAACAATGGCCCCGATGGCTGCGAAGAGGACTAGGTAGTAAGTGCCATCAATAACACTCAGGAAGGTAGGCTCCATCGCAAAACGGTTGGAGGTGAAGCGAGCGAGCATGGCAATAACGCCGATCAGGAGGCCGAGTTTGGCACCACTGGCAAAACTGGTCGCACCGGCTTTAGTGGTAAGCCAAGTAAGGATGACCGCATAAATAGCCATCGTGATGATGTTGATGACCATTGGGAGGATGGGGTCCAGAGTGACGGGCTCGCCGTGCTTGAAGACCTCGCCACCAGCTTCGGTTAGGCCAGGACCGGTGAGACCAACGGCCTCGGCCCACTGAGCCTGGAAGAACACCCCGTACCAGAGGAAACCGATGAACATACCGGCAATAGCAGCGACCAGAACGGCCAGCCAGTTGAATTTTACTTGCATGATAGGTAGCTTGTTTAGACAGACAATATAGGTGTTTGAGCATGCATTTGCCAAAAATAGAAGGGCCGTAAGTAAGGCTTACGACCCTTACGAATTCAACCTGTAACAAAGGTCTTTACTGCAGGATAACCTTTTTTGTTACCATACTACTTTGTTCATCTGCCACCCTTAGCCAGTAGAGGCCGTTGGGTAAATCGGTCAGGTCAAAGGAGATTTGGTTCCGGCCAGCGGATACCTGGATGGTGTGCTGGCGAATTTTTCTACCCATGCCGTCCAACAAGCTCAGTGAGAGTCGTTCTTGCCCTGTGGCTGGAATGACGGGAATATTTAATAAGCCAGTAGTAGGTTGCGGGTACACATTGCCTACTGTTAATTGGTTGCCGACATCATCCCGGGCTATTTCTACGAGGGGAGAAAGGGAAGAACTACCGTCGATGTCTACCGTACGAACTCGGTAGAGGGCGCGGTTTAGGGGTGCCTCATCAAGGAAATCGTAGGCGATTACCTCCGTGCTATTACCCGCTGCGGCAACTGTGCCAATCTGCTGCCAGACCTGGCCATTTGCACTGCGCTCAATCTCGTGGCGGTCGGTATTTTCTTCGAGGCTGCTGACCCACTCCAGTCGATTTGCCTTCTTCAGCGCTTCTCCGCTGAAGGAAGTAAGCTCAATGGGGAGCGCTTGGTTAGTGTTGACAGTCTGGACCTTATAGACCCAGCCATTGCGCTTACTGGTAATGTACAGGTTACCCTCTCCATCGTTCCCAAAACGCAAGTCCGCTCGGTTGCCAACG
>JBCDGT010000700.1:0-2762 GCA_038750915.1 Bacteroidota bacterium | reverse complement strand
GCACGGACCTCCAGGTCCGCCAACCATAAAGAGCCGGTAGTATCCCAAATCCAAGAATGATCTATGATTACATGGCTGAGGACGTCCTCGTCCGAAGTCGTTGCTAGGTGGCATATTCGGACGGGGACGTCCTCAATCATTCACTTCTTTCATCTCCCTACATTTAGTACACGGCTAAATAACCAAAGGGCAGATTTGTAGCCGAGAAAATAGTCGACCAGGAGGTCGACGCTCCTTAGGGTGGCATCCTTTATTCGGACGTGCGTATATTGTTGACATGAACCGCAAACGTCTACTCTGGATTTTATTTTTTACGCCCGGTATTCTCGTCGGTCTGATTTTTCTCCTGGGCCTAGACGACGATATCGTTTACGCCTACCGGGATTACCAGCACGAAAAATGGTTAGAGGAATGGCTGAAAACAGCCGTCCATACCGCCGAGCCCAATGCTTATCACTTTCCAGATACCATTTCAGTGGAGTATTTAGGCGAGAAACGCGACTTAGAGATTTTTCTCCCCAAAGATTATGCGACTAACGATACGACCCGTTACCCCGTACTTTATTTCTTCGATGGCGATAACCTATTTGATGAACTGGTATCCTTGGGAACCGAATGGCAAGTAGACGAGGTAATCAATCGGGTAGACTCCGCTGGTGGCCCAGCGTGTATCGTAGTCGGTATCCCTAGCGGCGAGCACCGTATGACAGAGTACAAACCTTACGAAGCTAAAGATTATGAAGATGATCGTCCTGTTAGTGGACAGGCCCACATGGAGTGGTACGCTACGGACTTAAAAAAGTGGGTGGATGCCAATTATCGAACCCTTCCCGATCCAAATAATACGGGCATTGGAGGTTGCTCGCTTGGTGGCCTGATGGCTTACTACGGCTTAATGTCCTACCCTGAAGTTTACCGCCGGGGCATCATCTTTTCTCCTTCATTCTGGGTAGATATGGATAAAGTCAAGGAGCTGCATAAAAATCATCCAGATCTATCTACCGTCCGGATGTTCATCAACGCCGGTGAATTGGAAACCCCCACGGTAAATGATGCAGCAGCCATACGTGATTTACTCTTCGCCGACGGGCTGCCCCAAGACAATATGTACTTCGACGTGGAGCCTGAAGAAGGCCACTGGCACATGACCTGGCAAAAGGGGTTCAAAAAAGCATACCCTTGGATTTTGGAGTAATCGCTTACGTATAGCTATGTAACAAATAGGTGGTGGGTACCGTCCTTAGGCTAAAAGAAACCCTATGTGTCGTTTACTTCTCTTTGCTATTGCAAGCACGCTTTGCACCTGCGTTTACGCCCAAACGCCCCGTGACTTATTACTTGACTCCCTGCGTCTGGAAATGCAGGCGCTGGCAGCGCAAGACCAAACACCGGGCTTTGCCGCGGCATTAGTTACCGCAGACGGGACGGTTTACGAGGAAGGCTTTGGCTTTGCGGATATTGCCAAGCAGCGACCATACACCCCGCACACTACTCAAAACATTGGTTCTATCTCTAAGACCTTCATCGGTCTTTCCTTATTGCAAGCCGAGCGGGAGGGCATCCTATCAATGGAGGATCCCATTAATAAGTACTTGCCCTTCAAAGTCGTACACCCCCGTTACCCCAATCGCCCCATTTTGCTTAAACATTTAGCCACGCATACTGCCGGGATTAGCGATGATAAATTCTACGATACTGCCTATAGCCTCCTGGAACCGATGACGGTGGATAAAGGAGAAATAGCTAAAGCAGAATATAAAGAAATGATCTTTGCTAGTGGGATGAAGCAGTATCCCCTCGGTGAGTACCTGCGGCGCTTCTTCACCGAGGATGGCGCTTTCTTCCACAAAAAGAATTTCACCAAACAAGCGCCGGGGGAAAGGCACGTTTACAGTAACGTAGGCGCCGCCCTAGCGGCTTACGTGTTGGAATGTGCGGCCAAAAAGCCTTTCCCAGCGTGGACCGAGCAGTACATCTTTCAGCCCCTTGGTATGGATAATACCGGTTGGGCACCGGCGGATGTGGATCCTACAACCGCCTTTCAGCACTATTTCTCCAACCGCAAGCCCATGCCGGACTACATCCTAAGCACTTATCCGGATGGAGGTCTACGCACCAGTATCCATCAGTTGGGGCTATACTGTTCTGCGATCATCGAGGGGATGGAAAAAGGAAACGAACTACTTCCCAAGGAAGGCTATCAGCGCTGGCTCGCCGATTCGGTACGCGTGCCGGGAGATGAGGCGGTCTACGGCTACTTTTTAGAACGTATGGACTCCGGGTTTTACGGCCACTCTGGCGGGGACCCCGGCATAACTACCCTAATGTACATCAATGAGGAGAATAATTATGGCCATTTGGTATTCATTAGTGGGACCCCGCAAGACGGCGGGTTCTTTCTGGAAGCCCTAACGGCCTTGATCCGTTCTGGTCGTAAGCTGGCGGCCCTGGAGGAATGATCTAGGGGAGTAATTTTGGTAGAAGGTAGCGTAGCGTAAAACCGCTATAACCGTACCTTCGGCCCATGAAAATTGCCTTTCTTGATAAAGCGGCACATCCCTACCTAAAGGAAGCCCTCACCACTGCTGGACATGACGTTGATGAACTAGATCATCTACCCAGACCTGATGCCCTCAAAGCCCTTCGGCGGTACGACGGCCTGATGATTCGATCCCGCTTAAGCATTGATCAGGAACTATTGGACGCTACTGGCCCCGACTTCCGTTTTGTCGCCCGCTGGGGGGTAGGGACGGACCACATCG
>JBCDGT010000699.1:0-2767 GCA_038750915.1 Bacteroidota bacterium | reverse complement strand
GGTACTTTTTCGCGGAAGGGCATGTAGCGTTCGGAGCCAATGGCGAGCAATAACGGATGCACGCATGCTTCGTCTACGGCATTGATCTGGCGAATACCTGGAAATTCCCCAGGGGTAAGGTCCTTGACGATTTTATGGATCAGGTATTCGCCAGATCAATGCCGTAGACGAAGCAGGCGTGCATCCGTTATTGCTCGCCATTGGCTCCGAACGCTACATGCCCTTCCGCGAAAAAGTACCGGAGGAGATCATTACGCAGGCGAACCGGATTCTAGGAAGCGGCCAAACCAGTCTGGCTAAATACTGCATCATTGCCGCCGACGAAGATGATCCCGCGCTGGATGCCGATGATCAACCCGCTTTCTTCCAACACGTATTGGAACGCTTCGACCCCACCCGCGACCTCCACTTTCAAACCCGCACCACCATCGATACACTCGATTACAGCGGCTCCGGCTGGAACGCTGGCAGTAAACTGATCTGGGCTTGCCGAGGTGCTAAGAAGCGAGAACTCACCACTACCCTTCCGGGGGAATTTAGTAGCCTGCCCGAAGGTTTTGCTAAGCCCATTTTTGTCGCTCCTGGCATCTTGGCGGTAGAAGGGCCACCATTCACAAGCACCGATAGCTACGCGGACCTGCATCGCCTTACTTCGGACCAGCAAACCAAAGCACCAACAGACCAAAGCACCAATCAGGGCGTGGCCGCAGGTGCCATATTAGGTAAAGGGCTAGCATTAGTCATTATTTGCGACGACAGTCCCTTTCTCGCCGAGGACTTTTCCAACTTTGTTTGGGCGACTTTTACCCGTTCCAACCCCAGCCACGACATCCATGGCTTCGGTGCATTCATGGAACACAAACACTGGGGGTGTACTGGGCCAGTAGTGATAGATGCAAGGATCAAACCCTGGCACGCTCCAGGTTTGGTACCCGACTCTACAGTCAGCGAGCGCGTCGATAATTTATTGGCGGGAATAGTAACGCATTAATCGTTCTTTCCAATTATCCTAACGAATTCCGCTCCGCTGGAACCTGGGCAAGTGCCGTTATTATCGCAAATATTTTCGCCTTTACAGTTGAAATACTGGTTGACCAGATCGGCACAATTATCATCTGGCCGATAGTAAAATTCACCGTCAGTGAAACGATATTTATCTAAGTGAAACCCACACTCATCGTTAGGGATAGTTCCCGAAAAGGCGGAGAAGTTCAATTGTTTGAGAATGGCCTCGTCGCAGTCCGTCAGTTTGGGATTATCGGTTGATTTCTCACAGGCAACGAGAGCGAGTACGAAACAGCAAAGTAACAGAGTAAGGAAGCGCATATGGAGATCATTCTTTGTCGAGCAAGACGTACATCCATCCTTGTTTCGTTTGTAGCGCTAGCCATCTGCTCACCAACTAATTGCTTCACCATCCCGAAAAAAACCTCCATTCGGTCCCCCGTCGTCAATCAGAGCCGCCCAAATGATGCTGGCAGCGCCTTGCGCCACCCCGCGAGGAGCTTCCTGTCCTCCCATCCGTGTCCGAACCCAGCCCGGGCAGACGGCATTGACTTTAATCGGGCTATCCGCCAAATCGGCCGCCATTTTCAGGGTAAGCATATTTAAGCCAGCTTTAGAGATAGAGTAGGCTGGCGTACCAGGCCAGGAATCAACGAAAGAGCCGGAACTAGAGGAAACATTTACAATGCGGCCCGCCGGGCTTTCACGTAACATTGGCAGTAAAGACTTACTTATCCGCCACGGTCCTAAGGTGTTTACTCGCAACGCCTCCTCGACAATGCTGAAATCAGCGTTCAGCGTGCTCTGAAAGGTGTCGTAGTGGATACCGGCATTATTGATGAGCACATCAAGTTTCGCGTAATTCTCACTAAGGAATTCAGCAAGCTCTGCAATGCTCTGTCCGTCGGTCACATCTAATTGATGATATACCACTTCCAAGCCTTCCCCTCGTAAATCTTCGGCAGCTTCTTCTCCCTGGGGAGAACGGCTGGTCAGGATAACGTGAAAATCTTTCCGTGCCAACTGACGGACAACTTCCAGGCCAAGGCCACGGTTAGCCCCAGTTACAAGCGCGGTTCTTTTGGTCATTATGCTATTTTTATGCTATTGAATTCACCTCTAAGCTAACCGTATTATGAAAAACCTACTCATAAAGACCGCTAATTGGAAATTCATTATCCCCGCCTTTCTCTGCTGCGTCTACTGCATATATGAATTCCAGCAAGCCCAAGCGGAGATGAGCCAGATTGCGGGAACATCAGTTACCACCATTGACGTAATGGAAGACTACACCTTAAAGGATGTAAACGATCTTTTTGGGAAGCTCAAAGCCGAGGGTAGGGCGATCCATCGACACAACTCACTCGTGCCAGACATGATCTTTCCCGTCAGCTATGGTATACTCTTTACTTTAATTTGTGTTTGGTTCCTAATAAAGATTACACACCCAAAATCCAACTGGCTGTACCTTGCTTTGGTTCCCGTAGTGCTAATCCTCTTAGATTTCAAGGAGAATGTAAACACCATTAACCTGCTGGATAGCTATCCTAATTTAACGGCAGAAATGGTAAATAGTGCGTCCCGAATCACCAAGATTAAAACCGATTTAGTAGGTTTAACGATGCTACTGCCCGTGATTTTAGGGCTTATTTGGGTGGTAAAATGGGGGGTAAGTAAATTAGGTAAATCTACGCTATAGACCGCTTCAAATTTTCAGAGCTGCAATTGATATTTCTCCAACGTATTCCAGATTTCAAAAAAT
>JBCDGT010000698.1:0-2769 GCA_038750915.1 Bacteroidota bacterium | reverse complement strand
TTGAAGGCCTAACCAGTGGCTCCTACCGTTTGGCAGTCCGTGATAGCCTCAGTGGCTGTGCGTTACGGCCTCCGCGTCCCTTCCTCCTCGATGCGGGGGGGCAAGCACGCCTGATTGATGTAGTTGTCCAGGAGATCAGTGATTGCGGAGCTACTGATGGCAGTATCATTTTTACCGGAACGCGCTTTACCGAAGATACCCGAATCCGGCTCAACGGTGGCCCTTGGCAAGACAGCCTTTCCTTTACCGGCCTTGCTGCTGGAACTTACTTTGCGGAGTTGGAGCAGCCCTCCACCGGCTGTTCTTTTACCTGGAACGCTCCTCTAGTCATTGGGGGCAGCTTAGTGCCTAGTTTGCTCGACGTAAGTGTAGTGGGCGTGAGTACTTGTGGTGCGGAAGATGGTAGTGTTACCATTAGTGCGGAGGGAGCAAACCTTGAATATACTTTTGACGGTGGCGCCAATTGGCAAACTGAAAATAGCCTTTCTGGACAAACTGCGGGGATGTTTGTTCCAGGGGTACGTTTTGCGAACCGTCCGGAGTGTACCAACTATGGGAGTGCAGTTATCATTGATGGTGGCTTTATGGCGCAGGTCGACTCCGTGGTAACGGCCAACCTGCTTGCTTGTGCTGGTGCCAACAGCGGGAGTATTACGGTATATGGTGGTCCTGATCAGCGGTACCGCCTAAATGGCGGAGAATGGAACACGACCGGCATCTTTGCCGAGCTAGCGGCTGGTAGATACGAGCTCATCGTCGGAGCGGTAGACAATGATTGTTTTACCGTTTACCAAGAGATCATCTTGAACATAACGGGAGATGGTGCTTATCTGGCTGATGTAGCTGCTTTCCCCGCAGACGCTTGCACAAACGATAATGGCCGAATCGTAGTAACCCCCGCTCGTTTGGATTTGGTCTTTGCCCTCGGTGACGGAGCGTTCTCTCCCGAAACGGAATTTAGCGACCTGATTCCAGGTGATTATTTGTTACAAACTCGCCCAGTTTCTGGAGATTGTGGTATTGACAGCACCCTTGTTACCGTCACGGGCGTACTTCCCGTAGTGGCTACCGTTGATGAAGCGACCCCTCCAGTTTGTTACCAAGGTACTGACGGGATATTATTTGCTTCCGCGACGGGCGGCGATGGTACGTATACCTTTGAATGGCGAGATGAAACTGGCACTATCTGGGCGGGCGCTGAATTGAATAACCTTCCGGCCAATGATTACCAGTTAATCGTTACTGACGGCCGGGCTTGCTCGGATACCTTAGTAACTACTCTTGCTGGTCGGGTGGACTTTGCCGCAGTGGATGCTGCTGTTAACGATACCGCGGTTTGTTCGGTCAACGAAGTAAGCTTTGACCTGGGCGATTTAAATAATACCCTAACCTACGTTTGGGAACAGCCCGATGGAGTGCGAACCTCCGGGGCGCAATTGCTCACGAATTTACAGGGACTTCACCAACTGCGCGTTACGGACGACGCGACAGGTTGTGGCTTTATCGATTCCTTCTTCGTCGACTTCGTCAGTGAACAAGAATTCTTTGTCGACTTCCTGATCCCCGCTCGAGGTTTGATCGACGATCCGACGGCGGCCATTAACGTAACGTGGCCGGTAGCAGATAGTGTGACCTGGACGTTTGATGACCCTGCTATCGCCGACCTGGGCGTAGAGGGAAATCGTCAGTGGCTCGAGTTTGCCGAAACCGGAACCTACGAAATCTCTCTTGAGGCTTTCTCCGGTGGTTGCTCGGGTACTATGAGCCGGGAGATAGAGATCTTTGCTACCCCGGATAGTCTTGGGTATGTTGACAGCTTGACTTTTGGCGGCGATATTCAAGGGCCGATGCTGTCACCGGTTCCTTACTTGACCTTTTTTGACGTACAATTCCGTTTGGCTCGGCCGCTGCCGGTGTCCATTTACGTTTTTGATGCTAGTGGCCAGTTGGCCGAGGCACGGAGGCTTGATCCCGCTGCCGTGCAGATCAGCGAACGCTTTGATTTACCGAATCTGCCCGCAGGTATACATACCGTTGTGGTTAGTACGGAAAGTAGTATTGTCTACTTAAAACTGTTGAAAATGTAATTATTAATTTATGGGCAAGCATTAGGAGACAACGACTTGTTTTCCTGGAATTTCGCCAATTCCATTACCTTGACGGTGCCTTATTAGCTTTACCCAATTATACGCTTACTTCACCTTGAATACACCCAATACACTACGGTTAAGCGTTTATTTGCGACTATTCCTGGTATTACTGGGGATGGCTGGCGCTGCTGTTTCGGCCCAGAACTTTCCCGTTCGTACGACGGTAAGTATCATTACGCCCAGCCCCTATTTGGAAAACTACGCGGAGGGTAATAACCTACTGGTGACGGTTACCTTGGTAGATAATCGTTTAAGCTACGAGGGTTTATTGCAGCTTAACATTACCGGCGATGGTTTTACCGCCCGTACCCGTACTCCGGTACAACTAACCCTAAATCGGGGAGTGCCGGTAGTACTGCGCGGGCCTCAACTATCACCATTTTTCGATTTGAATAACCTCGAAGTAGAGGGCTTCGCTATTGATAATACCGTCGATAATGGTGGCCGCCTACCAGCGGGGCCCATTACTATTTGCGCGGAATTTTTTGACCTGAATTTCCCGGATCAAGCCGTTTCTAATACCGGTTGTGGTACCCGTTTCGTGCAACAGAATAATCCGCCTCAACTCAACCTGCCTTTTGAAGATGCGGAAGTTCCTTCTTTGGCTATGGGACAACCG
>JBCDGT010000697.1:0-2776 GCA_038750915.1 Bacteroidota bacterium | reverse complement strand
GTACAGGCAGCACAAGATGCCTTCGCCAATGGAAATGGTAGTGGTACCGGATATAACGGCTCCAACTGGGCGCTGGCAGAAACTAATGTTGGCCAGCTAGGGCTTTACCTCCAGGATGAAATTTCCGTTTCTCCCGATTTCACCCTTACCGTCGGCGTTCGCTTCGACCGACCACTCTACTTCGACACTCAGGATAAAATTCAGGAAAACATAGATCGTAACTGTTGTTACAACCCCGACATCGTTTACTACGATGAATTCGATAACCCAACCCAGTTCGACCACACTACCCTACCGACAAATGATTTCCTCGTCTCCCCGCGTTTGGGTTTCAACTACGACGTAAACGGTAACCAAACCGTTCAGCTTCGCGGAGGTGCCGGTCTATTTAGTGGTCGTTTCCCCTTCGTCTGGATCGGCAACCAGGTAGCTAACCCCAATTTCTTCTTCTACAATACCACGGCACCCGACTTCCAGTTTCCGCAGGTATTCCGTGGCAACTTAGGTGGTGACTTCGCCATTGGCAATGGTTGGTTACTGACGACAGACTTCATCTACACCGCCGATCGTAACGCCATGATGGTCCGTAATTACGGTCTACGTACCCCACGCGGTACGCTGGGTGGAGAAGCCGGTGGCCCTGACACTCGCCCCATCTATCTTGCCGAAGACCGGGCGACGGTATTTGGTGGAGCCACCAATGCCTACGTCTTCACCAACACCAGCGTTGGTAACAGCATCAACGCTTCCTTCGAGTTGAAGCGTAACTGGACCAACGGCCTCTACACCAGCATTGGCTACAACTATTTGAACGCCAAGGAAGCAAGCTCCATCGAAGCCGAGATCAGTTCTGATGCTTACGAGCGTAACCCTGCCTTTGGGAACGTTAACCAGCCAGTGCTTAGCCCCAGTCTTTATGGTAATCGCCACCGCATTGTCGGTAGTGCACACCGCCGCTTTGAATATGGTGCTGGCGAAAAATGGGCCACTACTATCGCTTTATTCTTTCAGTACGCCGAAGGTGGCCGATTCAGCTACACTTATAATGGAGACATCAACAATGATGGTTCTGGCCTCAATGACCTCATTTACATCCCCACCAGCAGTGAAATGGGCCAGCTCAACTTCACCGGAGGCGACGCGCAACGTTCCGCCTTCAACAATTTCATCGAGCAGGATGAATATCTGAATAGCCGCCGTGGCCAGTACGCCGAACGCTACGCCGTCCTCAGCCCTTGGTACTCCAATTGGGACATCCGCCTGGCCCAAGACCTACGCTTTGGCAATAGCAACAGCGTTCAGTTTACCATCGACATTCTTAACGTTGGCAACCTGATTAGCAGTAGCTGGGGTGTGCGTCAATTCCCTTCCACTACCCAGCCCATTGGAGTAAGTGTTGGCGAAGACGGTGTCCCCGTTTACAGTTTTGACGAAACCCTAACCAATACCTTCACCAACGACTTTAGCCTCCTGAGTCGCTGGCAGATGCAATTCGGTTTACGGTACCGGTTTTAAGGTAGGTGGTTAGTAGTTGGTAGTTGGTAGTTAGTGATCCTTAGAATTACAAACTACCAAATACTAATTACCAACTACTAATTATGCGCGGTCGCGGGTGCCAGCCAAGTTATTTATGCAAGGGTATTCCGGTACGCGGGTCCTAATAACTTATTCGCCTCACGATCTCCCTTGATTTTTTCGGTCTTGGGGTCCCACATGATGGGGCGACGGAGGCGGTAGGCGATGTTGGTTAGGGTACAAACACTGGAGGAGCGGTGCCCGGTTTCTGCGGGGCAAATCGGCTCGCTACCATTCTTGATGGCATCAAAAAAGTCCTGAAAGTGGACAACGTTAACGGACACTTTACTGGCTTGGTTGGTGTCTTGGTATCCGACCAAACCCGGGATACTGCAATTAATGAAGCCACGCGCCACTTCAATGGTACCTTCGGAGCCGATAAAGCGGATGGCGTTACCCCGGCCAAAATTCCGGTGTTCTACCCGGAATCCGTCTTCGTAGAACATCGTTAAGCCCTGCTGTGGATTCTTACCACCAGGAGGAAAAAACTGTATCGGCCCACTATCATCTTTACCCAAGGCCCACTGTACAATATCGAACATATGCGCTCCCCAATCGGTCACCATTCCACCGCCGTATTCGGCGTAATCCCGCCATTTGGCCCAATGTTTCTCTCCGATGCCCGGTGCTACTAAGTGGTTGTAAGGGCGGGTTACCGAAGGGCCTACCCAAGCTTCCCAGTCAAGGCTAGCAGGCATAGTTTCCTCCGGTAAGTCATATGCTTTGGGTGGGGGCCCAATGCTGACAATCGCTTCCTGCATTTCCCCTAGTGCTCCCTTTTGGATCAACTCTACTGCCTTTCGGAAGGGTCGCATAGAACGCTGCATACTCCCCGTTTGCAGTACTTTACCGCTTTTGTCCGTGGCATCAACAATAGCTCTTCCCTCCTCAATGGTATGGGCTAAAGGTTTTTCACAGTAAACGTGCAGGCCACGTTCCAAGGCAGCAATGCACATGGCAGCATGTTGATGATCGGGGGTAGCAATTAAGACGGCATCCAGGCCGGGATGAGCGATGAGGTCCCGATAGTCTTTATACTCCTTAATTTCCTGGCTACTACTCCCACCTTTCTCAGCATATTTTTCACTTACTGACTTAGTGAAATGCTGCAGTTTTGCGCCGTAAACGTCGCAACCAGCTACAATTCGAGCTTCCTCCATTCCAATAAGGCGGTTGGCCAAACCGTTAGCCTGTTTGCCAG
>JBCDGT010000696.1:0-2785 GCA_038750915.1 Bacteroidota bacterium | reverse complement strand
GGCCGCTACAGCAAATGTATTATTTATACTGAGTCCAGATAATAAAAGTTCCCAACAGCTGTGGAAAACGCTCTTTCGTTGCCCGAAATAATCTCACGGATACCTGGTAAATATTGGTGTTCAACACCGTTTCGCCAGTGTCCAGATTTTTCCGTTATCCTACTTTTACGGTGAACTCTATTCCTTTTTTGGGGTACAGGGTTGTAGATATGTAGCCATTGCTCCGGTCTCTTACGTAGTCAAGATAGTCTTGCATGGAAGGCTTAAAGCCCTCGACGTCGTCAACGATGATGACCGCCCCTTGCTTAAGCTTTGGTTCAATCAGCTTAAATACAGGAAATACCAAATCCGGCCAACCATCCAGTAAGACGAAGTCTACGCCTGGGTCTAATCGCTTAAGGCTTTCCAGCGCATTACCTTCCCACACATCGATGTATTCGGACAGACCGGCCTCAACGAAGTTTTTTCTCGCTTGCTCAACCTTTTGCGGTAAGTATTCAGTGGTAATTACCCGGCCTCCGTTTTCTCTGGCGGCCGTTGCTAGATAAATGGTGGATATACCGTAAGACGTTCCGAATTCAAGGATGTTTTTTGCCCGCAGAGCTACCGCTTGTAGGTAAATAAAGCTGCCCTGTGCGGGATGAATCGGAATGTACTTATCGTCGTAAAAAGCGGCGTTTTCCGTTTTCCAATCAACCCCCTTTCCCATCAGCTTAAATACTTTCGGCAAGAGGTGTAGGGAAACGGACCATTGCTGCTTTAAAGTGGCTCGGTAAAGTTTGGTGAGTACTTTTTCAGCTTGGGGATCATGCAAAACGGTGAACAACTCCGGCGATACGCTGGCCATACTTACTTATTTAGGTCAAAATAGGCACAATTTTGCCGGCAGTGGTGGGGGCTAGGGCTCCCGCTCCAGCTTAGCGTTTTAGATGATTATTCCTTGGTTAGGGGCTGCTAAGAAGTAAGCTGGGAGTGGAGCGGGAGCCAATTATGCGAA
Source organism: Bacteroidota bacterium (assembly GCA_038750915.1). GTDB lineage: Bacteria > Bacteroidota > Bacteroidia > Chitinophagales > Saprospiraceae > Neolewinella. The sequence goes on along the minus strand of JBCDGT010000696.1, from coordinate 1,788 downwards.
TTGTACGTGTCGATATCGGCTCGGTATTACTGACCCGCGAAAATGTTGCGCCAGTAGTCTTGTCGGTTGACTGGGGTAGCGTCCAGTAATTTTTCCAGGAAATCAGCGAAGACTGCTGGTTTTTCACCGGCCAGTTCCCGCGTGAGTCGGTAGAATGTCTTCGGCTCAACTTCCTGACTCCAGTCGTAAAGCATCAACGCTCCGTGGTTTACCTCCAGGTAGTCCTTACCGTCGGCATTCACTAAGGCGGGCTCTCCGTTGGGGTCGCTATGACGGTCTTTGTTGTAGATCTTTTCCTTGGCTTCCCGTAGTGGATCCATTGCTGCTGCTCCGTATTTCTCTTGCACGTTGAGTAGAGCAATGGCCTCGGGCAGAGCGACGGTCAGCATTTTCGCCCCACGGACGTTGGCAACGGCAAGGTTTTCCATTACCCAGTGCCGGGCTGCACCGGCCGTAACCGTAAGCAGTAAGTAACCGCGCTCCTTAGCGGCGGCGGTGTCGGCGATCCAACCATCAAGCTCATTTATTGCTATGCCGTTGGGGAAAACGTGCACGGGGTCGTGGTAGCGGGGGATTTCGTAAAGACGGACCGCATCGTAGGGGTATTCCCCCAGCTGCTCACGAACAAAATCTATCGCCAATTCCAAGTTGCTGCGGTAAGTACTTACGTTGTAATCATGACCGGGCTGGTGATAAACAACTCTAGCACCGGGTTCCCCGAGGGTCTCGTAAACGGCTGAGCCCAGGTGCCAATTAGCGGGGGCGGGGTCGCTGATCCGGAAAGTAACGGTTCTACGGTCATTAGTAGTTTCATCGTTAACTACTTTCCCAGGAGCGACGGGGGTATGGTCAGCTGGTAACCCAAGGCGGAGGATGCCGGCCAGCGGGCGAGCGTCAGGGCGGTAGGTGTCCGCCGCCAAGCCCATGGCGTCATTTTGATCAGGTAAGAGGGAGGGTAGTACCTCTAGCCCTTCCGTGCGGCGGGTGCGGTTTTCGTCCAGGCGTTTATCCTGGTCGTAACCCAATACTGGAAGGTATTCGTCCAGGCTGGCGAAGGCTCCCTGGTAGGCCAGCGAAGCCTGGGGGTCTCCCTGGGGAAAGCCCCGGAAGGTCTTACTCAGAGACAGCTCGAGTTGAGCCATCGAATCCAGCGCGGTGGGCAGTACCAGGCGGGCGACGTCGTGTTCATCATCCAGTAGAATGGCCAACTCCCGGCCGGCCGTTTTTGCCTCCAGGAGGCTTACCTTTTCTGGTAGACTCAAGATCAGGGTGTCGATTGGCCTTGAGGAGTTGTTAGCTAGTCCAGCTCGTACGGTGTAGTCCGCCCGTCGTTCTTCGGGGTATAGCTCTAGGTCGAGGTCCAGCGTGGTGTAGACCGCCCCGGGATGCTGCTCCAAGTAACCGTAGGTCCGTTCGTAGGCGGCGGCGGTCGCATCGGCCACTGCGCTTGTCTCGAAGTTCTCCAGACCGCTCACCTGGCGGTAGACGAAGGACTGGAGTCCGAAAAAGGCCGTTAGTAATACCGGTATCGCCAGTTTACCGCCCCAATTTAGTTGCTTGCTCTTCCAACTCAACTTGGCACCCAGCGTCCGCGCCAAACCTCGGTCCCAACTGAGTACACCGATGAGTACCATGACGGTAGCAATTGTCAGCCACATCAGCGCAAACCAGAAAGCGCCCGTACTGAAAATGCCATAACCGTTCATCTCGGAATAATCCTCTACCCCCGGCGTGAAACCAAAGCCGTAGCGGAGGTCTTCCACCAGCCCGAACTCGTACACCATGATG
>JBCDGT010000695.1:0-2794 GCA_038750915.1 Bacteroidota bacterium | reverse complement strand
GTTCGGCGTCGTGGTGATCACCAGCGTGTTCAACTCCGTGACCGACAGCATCGTGTCCCATAGAGAACAACTGTCCGTAGGAATCAACGATATCCAGTGATCCTGAGTTGAAGCCGAGGCTCAACAGGGCCCAACAAATGGAGCCCATCAATAGGGCGGGGACCGTCTTATCCAAGCGCAGTGGGTGCTCGAATACAATGACGATGTAACCGATGATAAAACAGGCAATGACGGCTGAAAGCATAGGTACTTATGTGTGTAGATCCGTAGAATGGTGGTGCTCCTGAAACAAGCTCAATAACTTGCTAGACTTTACTGGGTAAAGGACACAAGTAGTGAGAGGATTCGGCCGGCAAACTACGTAATCATCGCCCTAATTCGAAAGATAAGGCCAAGTTTTACCAATTAACGGGTAAAAATTAAACCCCTTGATACTTTAAAACGAGATAAGCCATCCACTACAGGCTTATCATTCTAACAGGTCGGGGCGGCGCTCAGCGGTGCGTTGTTCGGCCTGTGCCTCCCGCCATTCTTCGATGGCCAGGGTATTACCGCTCAAGAGGATTTCAGGAACGGCATGGCCGTTCCAATTAGCGGGACGCGTATACACCGGTGGGGCAAGCAAGTTGTCTTGAAAGCTATCGGTCAGAGCACTCGTTTCGTCGTTCAAAACCCCTGGTAAAAGCCGCCCAATGGAGTCGACGAGCACCGCTGCGGCCAATTCCCCCCCAGAGAGTACGTAATCACCAATGCTGATTTCCAGGGTCACGTAAACGTCCCGTATCCGTTGATCAATACCTTTGTAATGCCCACAAATCAAGAGCAAATTTTTTCCCAGACTTAGCTGGTTCGCACGACCCTGGCGGTAGGTTTCTCCGTCCGGAGTAAGGTAGATCACTTCATCATAGGTTCGCTCGGTGCTTAGTTTTTCGATGCAGGCCGCTAGTGGCTCACAGCGCATTACCATTCCAGCACCACCCCCAAATTGGTAATCGTCTACGCTACGGTGCTTGCCCAAGCCGTACTCCCGCAGGTCGTGAACTACGACACTCAACAGGCCCTTGTCTTTAGCCCGCTGCATAATAGAATGGGACAAAGGGGAGGCCAGCAATTCCGGCACAACGGAGATAATGTCAATGTGCATAGCCTAATTTAATTAAAATTTACGGATGCCAGATCGATAGCGCATCCAAACATTGTAAAGCAACCGGAAAGGGGTAATAATCGCCGCGATGATGGCCCAAGTGCCAAAGAAACGGTATTCCGCATGCAGGTACGCATTCATCACTTCGCCAATATCCGCTGGTAAAGACTTAATGAGTACGTCGGGGCCTTCTTCATCAAAATAGGTGATAAAGGCATTGAAGTGCTGCACCATCCAGAATATCAGGGGGATAAGAAGAATACTAAAACCTCCCTGCACGGCCAGGCGATCCCTAAGCCAACTGATCTTCAGAAAGAAAAGATAGCGTGTTAAAGTAATAGCCACTACGACGTATACGAAGTTGGGAAAGTAGAACGGGAACTCCGGTAGCTGGGTATAGATTGGAGCTAGAATGAGCGCAGCCAAGACCAAGGTAAAGGTCCACCAGAGTAGTTCGTAGGAAATTTGCTTTGCACTATCCATTAAGGAAATTTGAAGAGCAAAAGTACATTTATTAGCGCGGCCGTCATCTAGGGAACTAGGATCCACTTCGTGCTTCTAGGAACTAGACGGCCTTCGGCCTCCTAGCAGCGCAGCGTCCTAGTTCCTAGCTCCCTAGGTTGCAGACGCGCCCAAGAAACCATGAGGACGCTAAAGCGTTCACTACCTACAAGCCCAACTAAAGATGCAAAACCGCCCAAAACCAGCCGATCTACTTGATCAGCTACGCAATTTCCCTCTATTTGCAACTGTGGAGGAAGAAGCCTTAAAGTGGCTGATTGAACGAGGGGAATATCTACTCCATCCCAAGGATACTTACCTGTTTAGTAGTGGTGACCCCGTTGATCATATGCAAATCATGCTTCGCGGTAGCTACGTTATCCGTAGAGAACAAGACGGTCGTAAACGGGAACTAGGGGTATGGAAAGCCCCCAACATCACCGGCGTACTCCCCTTTAGTCGCATGACCTCCGCCACCGCCGAAGCCTTCATTCTGGAAGATGTAGAAGTACTACAAATTCATAGAAACTGCTTCACCGAAATGGTGAACGTCAATTATGGACTCGTACAGATATTAGTGAGCGTAATGACGGACCGCGTCCGGGACTTTCAGCAAATGCGGCTCATGGACGAGAAGCTGATGGCATTGGGTAAAATGAGTGCCGGACTCGCTCATGAGTTGAATAATCCCGCTTCGGCCATGGTCCGCTCTAGTCAAGAATTGCATAAACACCTTGGCGCAACCCCGGAAAGGTTCAAAGAAATCGTTACCATGCGGGTAGACCGTGATATGGTCGACAAGGTGAATGCCGTACTATTCGAACGCATAAAAAGTAGGGGAGCAGGTGACGAGCTCAGCTTAATGGAGCGCGAAGAACGTTCGGATGACCTTATCGATTGGTTCGAGGACAATGACATAGACGATGCGGATGAAATGGTCGACACCCTCATTGATTGGGATTTTCAACCCGAGCACCTCAACGAAATAGCCGAAGCCGTTCCCGAAGACGCTGTCCCCAGTTTGTTGTGGTGGATAGAAACCAACTTGACGACGGAGGGGCTAGTGGGAGAAATTCAAACCGCCAGTACCCGCATCGCGGACCTGATCTCCTCCATAAAGTCTTACAGTCATATGGACTCAGAACCTAG
>JBCDGT010000694.1:0-2799 GCA_038750915.1 Bacteroidota bacterium | reverse complement strand
GGAGGTACTTCATTTTCTTACCTGCTTTACGTATAGCGGCCAGTTCCTGAAGGATCCGATGACTTAGATCAAGGGCCAACGGCATGTAATTTTCAGTCTCGTCGGTAGCGTAACCGAACATCATTCCCTGGTCTCCGGCTCCTTGATCTTCCGCGGCAGCTCTTTCTACCCCTTGGTTGATGTCCGGGCTCTGCTCGTGGATGGCGGACAGCACACCACACGAGTTGGCTTCGAACATGTACTCACTCTTGGTATACCCAATTCGCTCGATGACGTCCCTTGCTAATTGCTGAACGTCAAGGTATGTTTTTGATTTAACCTCACCGGCCAGGACAACCTGTCCCGTAGTGACGAGGGTTTCACAAGCAACCTTGGACGCAGGATCAAAAGCAAGAAAATGATCCACTAGGTTATCACTGATTTGATCAGCTACTTTATCGGGATGGCCTTCGGAAACAGACTCGGAAGTAAATAGGTATGGCATAAGGAAATTTTAGCAGCCACAAATGTACCCCAGCCTCATTTACTATGGTAGTCGATCGGTAGAATTGTTTCTCCGCCGTCTTTTTTGGGCGTGCCCGCAGGTGCAGAGCTGGGAACTAGGAAGCTAGGAGCTAGACGCACTTTGTGCTCCTAGCCCCGTTTCCCTGTACCTGCGGTAGCGCAAAAAAGAAGAACCTCCGTTCCATCTTCTCCGCAAGCGGCAACTTGTCTATCTTCGCCCCTCAAACAAGCTTACCGTGCCCAATAGCGCAATTCTTTTGATTCACTGCCCCGACCAACCAGGCCTCGTAGCCCAGGTGACCGAGTTCGTACATAAAAACCGGGGTAACATCATTAATCTCGACCAACACGTCGATAAAGACCTTAACCATTTCTTTATGCGCATTGAGTGGGATTTGGATGGCTTCCTAATTCCACCGAACAAGATTAGTGAATACTTCGCTACGCTGATCGGTACCACTTACCAAATGCAATGGCAACTTAAGTTTACCGAACGTAAGCCCCGCATGGCTCTTTTCGTAAGCAAAGCTAGCCATTGCCTCTACGACATTCTCCAACGCCATGGTACCGGAGAATTTGCCTGTGACATCCCGGCCATCGTCAGCAACCACGAGCAACTTAGGTACATCGCCGATCGCTTTGACATACCTTTCCACCTTATCCCGATTACTAAGGAAACCAAAGCTAGCCAAGAAGCAAAAACCATTACGCTGCTTGAAGACTTGGAGGTAGACTTCATCGTTCTTGCCCGCTACATGCAGATTTTATCTGATGATTTCTGCAGCCACTTTGCTCATCGGATCATCAATATCCACCACAGTTTCCTTCCCGCCTTTAAAGGGGCTCGGCCCTATCATAGTGCCTTCAATCGTGGCGTTAAGCTTATCGGTGCTACCAGTCACTACGTTACCGCCGACTTAGATGAAGGCCCCATCATCGCCCAAGACGTCGAAGCGGTCAGCCACCGGGATGGGATCAATGACCTCAAGCGTATTGGTAAAGACGTAGAAAAGCGGGTGCTCAGCCGGGCGATTTACTTACAACTTCAACATCGGATTCTCCCCTTCGGAAATCGAACCGTAATCTTTAATTAGTATGGTAGTAGCAAGTATCATAGTATGGTAGTACGTCGTTGACACTATCATTACTACCATACTACCATTACCATCATACTACCACTACTACGCTATGCTCCACGCCACTAATATTCGCAAAAGCTACGGCGACCTCCAAGTGCTCAAAGGGGTTGATCTCTCAGTGGCTAAGGGAGAAATCGTGAGTATTGTCGGAAAATCAGGGGCGGGGAAAAGCACCTTACTGCATATCCTCGGCACCTTGGACAGGCCCGACAGTGGAAAACTACTCATCGACAAACAAGATGTTTTTCGGTTACGGGAGAAAGAAATTGCTGCTTTTCGAAATCGACAAATTGGCTTCGTTTTCCAGTTTCACCACCTCCTGCCAGAATTCACGGCACTGGAAAACATTTGTATCCCAGCTTATATCCATAATGCAGACGTAGTAGCGACCCGCAAACGTGCCCACGAGTTGCTCGAGTACCTCGGCCTAGCCGCACGCGCCGAACACAAACCCACCCAAATGAGTGGTGGCGAGCAACAGCGCGTAGCCGTCGCCAGGGCTCTTATCAACTCCCCCGCTATCGTTTTCGCTGATGAACCGAGTGGCAACCTCGATTCAGCCTCTTCTAAGGAATTACACGATCTCCTCTTCCAATTACGAGATGATTTCGGGCAATCCTTCGTCATCGTCACTCACAACGAAGAATTGGCAAGCGTCAGTGATCGTCGGCTAGAAATGGTGGATGGGGTATTGTAGTAGTGCCCATTCTACTGGACATTTTGCTTTTTCCTCTCCAAGTATCTTCACACCGCTACGCTGGAGAGAATTAAGCACGAACAATGTCTAGTAGCGTGATTAGAACTCGCAAATCTATCTTTTCCTAAAGTTCACCCTTATGGATTATCAAAAGATGGCCTCCCAGATAATTCAACTGAAAGAGGCCGACCTAGCCCTTAGAGATAAACTTATGCAAAGTGGGCAGCTCGACGAAGGCTACCACCCCGAGATGGAGCAGTTGCACCACCATAATGCCGCCAAGCTCGCTGAGATTATCGAGAACATAGGTTACCCAACGGCCGACAAAGTGGGTAAAGCAGCAAGTGAAGCAGCGTGGCTGGTGATTCAGCACGCCATTTCCCGTCCGGCTTTCATGAAAAAGTGTGCTAAACTACTAGCGGAGGCCGTTAACGAGCAGCTTGCTGAGCCCAAAAGCCT
>JBCDGT010000693.1:0-2799 GCA_038750915.1 Bacteroidota bacterium | reverse complement strand
CTAGAAAACGGTAATCTCATTGGCCGTGCCAAAACTGAGACGGGCGCATTACCGCTCCAGTAGGCTCACTAAATAGCTAGGATACACGTCTAAACAAGTAGTTTTACCTGTTTTGCCGGGTAAACATACTTGTTCTAACAATTATTCTGTATCTTTTGCTTAACTGCGGCCTAATATGCCGTCAATTCTTTCACCCATTCAAATCGACATGCACTATTTAAAGTCACTTTCCCTTTTACTATTCTTCCTGCTCTCCTGCACCCTTGGGCTTCAGGCCCAAGAAGTAGCCGAGACTACCACTTACTACCAGGTCACGAAACTGAACGACCCTAACGGCAAGCTCATGGACGTAGAACGCCAAATCATGATGCCCTACTTCCAAGAGCGCGTCAACGGCGGAGAAATGGTCTGGCACGGCATGTACCACGTCAAGTATCCCAGATCCGAGCACAAAGGCTTTGAGTACGTCGCGGTAGCTATCTTTAATGATTTCGCTCACCTAGATTCCGACAACGCTGACAAAATGCTCCAGGCAGCCCTACCAGATGCTTCCACCGCCAAGATGTGGGAACGGGTGCGCACAGAGTCGGATATTTACAGTTCCGAAGTTTTTGTCGGTGTCGATGGACTACCCTCTGCAGCAAACGGACCAAGCAAATTTATTCAGGTAAACTATATGGACGTCGTTCCCGGTAAAGCAGCCGACTACGTTAAGATGGAATCTGATCTGTGGAAGCCCGTCCACGCCGCCCAGGCAAAAAAAGGTGTACTAAATGACTGGCTGTTGGTAGAACGTATCATGCCGAGCGGTTCGGATTTTGGTCCCGGTTTCATCACTGTGGACGGCTTTACCGACTGGGTACAAATTCAGAAGAATGGCAAAGAGATGTTTGCTTCTGCCCAAAGCGTATACCCGGACGAAGACCTCCATAAGAAACTAGGCAGCATTGAGGAACTTCGCACGCTTACCAGGACCGAAACCTGGGAATTGGTAACTGCTACTACCCCTCCGGTGGAAGAGAAAATAGTCACTAAAGTCCTAGAAGAAGGTACCGGCCCTCACCCCATGAAGGGGCAACAAGTTGCTTACAACGTCGAGGCCACCGACATGGAGGGAAAATTGCTGTTCGGAAATCAGAATATGGTCGGCATTCCCATCCAAATGGTGATGGGCAGTAATCCTTACGATCCTTATACTTCTAAAATGCTCGCTCAGCTCGGTACGGGAGGAAAATTGGAAGCCATCTTCCCCGTAGCCCACCAAGATGAGAATATGCGAGGCCTTTCGGACAATAAGGATATGAAGATGTCCCTACACCTGCTTGAAGTCGGAACGCCCGCGGCGGATGGTGCCCGTAAGCTCCGGGAAATCATCGACGGAAAAGGCCTAGCAGCGGCTAAAGCCTGGCACGCCAGGGCAAAAAGTGAGATGTCCGGAAAATATGCTTTCCAAGAGTGGACCATGAACGTGTTGGGTTACGAACTCATGGAGGACGGGCATAACCAAGCTGCGCTCTTCGTACTAGCCGAAAACCAGCGTGCCAACCCAGAATCCTTTAATGCCCACGACAGCCTGGCCGACGCCTACCGAGCAGCGGGCAACCACGCTATGGCCGCCAAACATTACGGTCGGGCTGTGAAGATGAACCCTAATGCTAAGATTTCGAAACAGAAGTTGGAAGCTCTGAAGAGGTAGTCTTGTGGTCTTGTAGCCTGTATTCCAAGACCACAAGACTACAAGACCAATTATGCGCGGCCGCAGGTGCCAGCAAAGGGGTGGAGCAAGCATGATCTTGCTACCCCCTTATTGTTTTTGTACCGACTCAATCATCTCTAACTGGGCAATAATCTCTTCTAGTGGTACAGCCGATGTTGCTCCGGCGGTAACGACTTGATGTATATTCTCGAATAGGTGCAACCAACGTCCTGGTAAGGTTGGGTAAGTAACCCGCCCCGCATCCGTATGCAATATCCCCATTTGCCCCTCCGGTTCCGTACCAAAACCAGGGTCATTGGGCTGCAAGCCTGCTTTGAGTTGGTCTTCCTGGATATCGATACCATATTTAAGGTAACTCCCTAGGTCTCCGTTCAGGCGATACCTTGGCGTTGGTTCCCTGACCAATAAACTACAGGAAAGCTTGGCTCGCAAGCCACTTTCGTACGCTAATAGAAGATCGAAGGCATCGGGAATGGTGGAGAAAGACCTTTGTTTCCAACTACTTCCACTAATGTGTATGGGAATGCCAAAGAGCGCGATTGCCTGATCGATCAGGTGGGCACCCAAGTCGTATAGCATTCCTGCACCCGGCCCCGGTGTTTCCTTCCACGCCTTGGCATTAGGGGCTGGTTTCCAGCGGTCGTACCGGGCTTCGTAGCTCACCAATTGGCCAAGCACCCCACTGTTTAGCACCTGCTTAACGGTCAGGAAGTCACTATCCCAACGACGATTCTGAAAAACGAACAGGTGACGCTTCCGGGTGGCGGCTAGGTCTCGTAATTCTCTCACTTGCCTTGCCGTTGGGCAAGCCGGCTTATCCACCAATACGTGTTTACCAGCCTCCAGAGCTGCGCGCGCTAAGTCATAATGCGTAGCGTTGGGAGTAGCAATAGCCACCAGATCGATAGCTGGGGCTCCCAAGATGTCTTCCACCTTTTTGGAAGGAGATAAGTCTGGAAAACGCTCCCGCAGTTCCGCTTCCCGGCTGGTCAATACCCTCACCACCTTAAAGCCAGGGTGGGTAGCAAAAAACGGTGCTTGTAAGTAGCGGCCGGAAAGGCCGTAGCCGATAAGGCCAACCT
>JBCDGT010000692.1:0-2807 GCA_038750915.1 Bacteroidota bacterium | reverse complement strand
GTAAGAATCAGGATAACGTTTGGGGCAGCGGTACCAGTATTCCCCCCTGCGCATGAGTTAATTAAGCAAACTACAGTTAGGAGAGAAATGCCCGTTAACAATCGTATCATACCAGCTAAATTACTTATGACTTTAGTCCCCCGACTTATTAGCAGCCACGGCTTATTGATTTATTAACTTAAAGCGTTGTGTAGACAACTGGAATAATTTAAACAATCGTTGGCTGAGCCGGTCGAAGCCAAAAGATAGATCGGTTCAATAGCAGCAACACACACCGGTTATTTCTGAAAAATCAATCAGCCGTTGGCTCATCTCACAATAGTCTACGGCTGAAGCCGTGACTACAAGTCTGCCAACCGGAAAGTCACAGCATTAGCGTGTGCTTGTAACTCTTCCGCAATCGCCATGGTCTCCACGGTAGGTCCGAGGGTGCGCAGGCCTTCTGAGCTAAGTTCCTGAAAGGTGATCTTCTTGACGAAACTGTCCAGACTCACACCGCTGTAGTTGCGAGCATATCCGTAGGTGGGTAGGGTGTGGTTGGTGCCGGAGGCATAATCCCCTACGCTTTCGGGCGTATGGTAACCTAGGAAGATAGAGCCGGCGTTTCGAATACTGGCGGCAAAGGCCCGGGCATCCGCCCGGCTCAGGATCAGGTGTTCGGGGGCGTAGGCATTGATGTAGTCGAGCTGGTCCTGTTGGTCGGGTAGTACGAGCACCAGGCTGTTGGCGATGCTCTGCGCGGCCATTTCTCGGCGGGGCAGATCGGCCAGTTGACGGTCTACCTCATCTTTGATGACCTCTGCTTGCTCCGCATTATCAACCACGAGTACCACTTGGCTGTCCGCGCCGTGTTCGGCCTGGCTGAGGAGGTCAGCGGCTACGTGAGCGGGCTTGGCACCTGCGTCCGCGCCTACTAATACTTCGCTTGGTCCGGCGGGCATATCGATAGCGAGCCCATCCAGCTGGGCCAGTTGCTTGGCTACCGTAACGTAGGCATTACCGGGGCCGAAGAGCTTGTATACTTGTGGGATCGACTCCGTTCCGTAAGCCATAGCAGCAATGGCTTGAGCGCCACCGGCGCGGAAGATTTTTGTTACCCCGCAAAGCCCCGCGGCGTAAAGTACCGCTGGGTGGATTTCACCCGTTACTCGGTTCGGCGGCGAGCAAAGCACCACCTCCTGGCAACCGGCAATAGCTGCCGGAACCGCCAACATCAGGACCGTGCTAAACAATGGGGCCGTACCACCAGGGATGTACAGTCCTACACGCTCGATGCCCCGGCTCTCGCGCCAGCAAGTAACGCCAGGCATTGTAGCTACTTCCCGTTTTTCCGCCACTTGGGCACGGTGGAAAGTCTCGATATTTTGTTTAGCGGTTTGGATCGCCAGCTTAAGATCTTTCGGAATTTTCGTTGCTGCAGCTGCGATCGTTTCGCCGCTAACGGCTAGCTCCTGAAGCTTTACGCCATCAAAGCGTGCAGTAAAGTTCCGCAGGGCCTCGTCGCCCTTTTCCCGCACGGCTTGCATGATGTCACTGACACCACCACGTAAGTTGCTAAGGTCCTTTGCGGGGCGCTTCAGTAACTCTGGCCAAGCTGATTTTAGTGGGTTCTGATAAATTTTCATGGTGGAAATAGTGGATGAGAGAATACAAGAATGCGAGAATGACGGAAAGTGAGCATTCACTCATTCGTTCCATCATTCTCCATTATTACAGGATCATTTTATCAATAGGAACGATGAGGATACCCTCCGCACCGGTGGCGCGTAGTTCGTCGATTAATTCCCAGAAGCGGCTTTCGTCGATGACGGTGTGAACACTACTCCAACCCTCTTCGGCCAGGGGTAAGACGGTAGGCGAGCGCATACCCGGCAGCAATTGAGTTATGGCGGGTACCTTGTCCGTCGGTACGTTCATCAGGAGGTATTTCTTGTTACGGGCCGCTAACACCGATTTTACCCGGAACAATAAACGGTCAAGAATCTCTTCACGTTCTGCATCAATCTTAGGGCTGGCAGCGATCACGGCTTCGGAACGCAAGATGACCTCTTGCTCTTCCAGACCGTTTTTGAAAAGGGTTGAACCCGTGGAGACCAAGTCGCAAATGGCATCCGCTAGACCAATATTAGGAGCAATTTCTACCGAGCCGGAAATCTCATGGATTTCCGCTTCGATCCCCTGATTGTCTAGGAAGAGTTGCAGGCTGGTCGGATAGCTCGTAGCAATGCGCTTACCGTTGAGGCTGGCCGCGCCGGAGTAGTCGATGCCGCGGGGTGTTGCAAGACTAAGTCGGCATTTGCTAAAGCCCAGTTTTTGGACAACACTCACTTCTTTCGCCTTTTCAATAATGGTATTTTCGCCCAAAATGCCAATGTCCGCTACCCCATCCTGGATATACTGAGGAATATCGCTGTTCCGGAGGTAAAGTACTTCGATGGGGAAATTCCTAGCGGGAGCCTTTAGCTGATCACGACCATTATCGATCTTGATGCCACATTCCTTAAGCAGCTGAATGGACTGATCGAGCAGGCGACCTTTTTTTTGAACGGCAATTCTTAGTTTTTTCACATTACGTTATTTGGGGTAAATTGCCGTAGCGACAAGACATATCTTGTCGCTACGGCTAAAAACAAAAAAGGCCCGCTGGCACTTGCCGACGGACCTTTGAGGATAATTTTTGGGACTTACTTCACATCCACCGAACTACCGCTCGCCAGCGAGGCAAGACGTTGCGGAAGAATGATGATGAAGAAAGTTGAACATTACTGTTTCCCTTGGAAGTGGTGTGGGGCGGAATCGAACCGCCG
>JBCDGT010000691.1:0-2808 GCA_038750915.1 Bacteroidota bacterium | reverse complement strand
GCGGAAAGATCAAGATATCGTAAGTATAGCCGTGTTTACCGATGGTTTCAATCCCACGCAGAAAATCGTCTCTGAGTAAAAAGAAGGGATCGGGCTCTCCCTGTACTACGTGCCGCCAGCCTTTCAACTTTGGTTGGCCAGCGTAATGGTCTAGCTGTTCCTCTAGGTCTTCCGCTCTTAAATCAATCCAACCGACTACCCCCTTGATAAAGTCATTTTCCGCAGCTATGGTAAGAAGAAAATCGGTCTCTGCTGTTGTTTGGTCGGCCTGCACTGCTACGCAGCCAGCCATCCCACTGGCGGCAAGGAGGGGCGCTAAATCCTTCGGGGTATAATCCCGACGAATACGGTGCATTTCGTCGTCGATCCAGGCGTGTTTTATGGGTTCATAATGCCAGAAATGTTGGTGACTGTCGATACGCATAAAAGTAAAATTGAGGGGGCGTTAGCTATTGCCACAATTGGGCGCCGGAGCGCGGGTGCAAACATAGGATAAAAGAGCGGTGCAAGTTCTGTAGGGTAAACTATAACCGGACACTTACTTATCTCATACAATCCGGAAAGTAGCAAGCCTCAACTAGATTTTATATAAACAAGCTCGTGCTAGAACCATTTGTAAGTCGCTAATAACGCTTAATGGTAAAAAAGTTAAGGAAAAAGGCAGCATCTTTAACCAACACAAAGTCAATCAACTAATGCAACACCGCTTTCTCTTCCTCGCTTTTTTAATCCTCTTCTTTGCATCCTGCGACCGCGCCCAATGCCCAGAATGCCCGGAAGCTACCGAACTAAAACCGACGGAAGAACAAATTGACTTTCTTGGCATTACCGACGTCGACCACCTCAGTGCCGCCTCCAAGCGTGCCCTACAGTGGCCGGAAGAAAGTCGTAGCAATGAGTGGTTCATCCAATACAAAACCTCCGACCTCAAGGGAGACTTTGCGTTTGAAGAAGGCGTTGTTCGCCGCGACCCCAGCGCCGTTATTAAAGTAGGCGATCTTTACTACGTTTGGTACTCTCGCAGCACCGGCCCTACGGACGGCTTTGGTGGTGACATTGAAAATGAAAAAGTATTCCCTTGGGACCGCTGTGACATCTGGTACGCAACGAGTGAAGACGGCTGGACTTGGGAAGAGAAGGGCCTTGCCGTCCCTCGCGGAGAAAAAGGCACCTTTGATGATCGCTCCGTCTTCACCGTTGAATGCCTGTATCACGAAGGTAAATACTACTTGACCTATCAAACCGTAGGGGGGCTTTACAATGTGCGGGTAAAAAACCAAGTGGGCATGGCTTATTCGGATAGCCCAGACGGCCCCTGGACCAAGCTGGAAGAGCCCATCCTTAGCCCGGCAGACAACGGCATTTGGAAAGGGGAAGAGCAAAACCGCTTCATGGTAGAAAAGAAGGGGGACTTCGACAGCCACAAGGTCCACGACCCCTGTCTGATGTTCTATAACGACAAGTTCTACCTCTACTATAAAGGCGAGCAGATGGGTGAGGAGATTACCTTCGGCGGCCGCCAAATTCGCCACGGCGTAGCTATTGCCGACAATCCGCTGGGCCCTTACGTAAAATCTAAGTACAACCCCATCAGTAACAGCGGACACGAAATCTGCGTTTGGCACCACGACGGGGGGATCGCCGCCCTGATTACCACCGACGGGCCGGAAAAGAACACTATTCAGTGGTCACCAGATGGCATTAATTTTGAGATCCAAAGCTACATCCCCGGTGCTCCTCACGCTATTGGGCTGGTACGGGAGAACGATAACACCGATGACCCTCTCAAAATCATGGAGTGGGGGCTTACCCACGAATACCGTACCTGGGATTACCAAATTATTCGTCGTTTTGAAGGTGCTCGAAAAGAAAGACACGTAGCAAAGGGAGTCAAGGTAGGTAAGTAGCAAGTAAGGGTTGTTCAGCAAATTGTAGCTTTGGGGAACATTGTGGGTTCGTTGGTCTTTGCGTGAAGGCCAGCCCCCCGTTTACCGTATTCAACAATCTACAAGTTGGAAACCGACCAAACTTTGCCGCTCAAGTTTTACTCCTTTTTCACGAAGTACTCCTTACTCGACAATTACGGGTTTTTCTCTGGTCTTCGTCGCAGGGTATGGAGGAAGTTCTTGCCACAGGTCGCGGCGGAAGACACCTTTGAATTCCAATTGACCAAAAGCTCCACATCAGCATCAGAGGGGCTTAGCACCGACCAACTGCTGGATCAGTTACTAGCGGACGAAGCGACCAAAAGGGTAATTGCTAAAGATTTAGATCAAGCCATTCTCGCGCTTGGCGTAAGAATAGCCTCTTACGGCCTCGACCACCGGCTACAAACCGCTTTTCAAAGGCTTGGGCTAACCACCCTTTGCCTGGAGAATCTTATCGATTTGGTTAATACCTTACCGGAAAGAGGTAACGCAGCCATTCCGGAACTCTTGGGTTGTCTTGCAGACGTTGAGGACACCATTGTTAGTTTGCGGAAGAATAAGAACACGATCGGTACTTCTCTCCACCTGACGGTCGTCTCCAAACTCATCCTCAACTTCATTAACCGCACAAAAGACCTGCTGGAGCTGAGGAAAGACATTAAGGAAAAACGTACCTGGAAGCAACTGATTAAGGAATATCAGAAGTTCAGAAAAGAGGATAGTAGTCTGCGTAATTACTTTGGCTCTCACGTAGATTTACTTGCACTGGAAGTAGTAGAACACACCTCCCAAAAGGGAGAAAAATACGTAGCGGAGGACCTAAAAGAATACAAGAAGTTCTTCACTAAGGGCCTGCTTGGCGGAGCCATTATTGCCCTGT
>JBCDGT010000690.1:0-2815 GCA_038750915.1 Bacteroidota bacterium | reverse complement strand
GTACATACTCTTAGTAAAATACTGATTACAGCCCAGTACGAAACAGCGGCCTTCGAGCGCGATGTGACGCATGGTGGCTGTCCAGGATTCCCGGGAGTCTGCCGTCGGTGCAAGGTAGATATCAACCCCTTGCTGGTAGACCGCCATGCGGGCCAGTGGCATATAGTTTTCCCAACAGATGAGCCCGTTCAAGCGGCCCCACTTGGTAGGCACGCTACGCATATCAGCACCAGCGGCCGCGCCCCAAATCACGCGCTCCGTTCCGGTAGGCTTCAGCTTACGGTGAACGGCAACTAGGCCTTCGGTAGGCGAAACGTACACCATGGAACAATATAAGGTACCACCAACCCTTTCGGTAATTCCTAAGATAAAGAATACCGCGTTATCGCAGGCCATTCTTTCGAGGCGAACCCGGTCTTCTCCTTCCGCTAAATTAATGCTGTTGTTCAGATAGTCGGCGTACAACCGGCGCCCTTCCTCATCGCGGCGGCCGATCACGGCACCGAAGCCAAAACCACGCGGATAGCCAGGAACAAAAGATTCCGGAAAGACCAATAACTCCGCTCCTTTTCCGGCGTATTCTTTCAGTAAAGAGGTTAGTTTTTGCAGGGTTGCCTCCTTGTCGAAAAACACCGGACTTTCCTGAATCACGGCGACTTTTACCCGCATCGGATTATGTATTTAGCGGTAAACCTACACCTCCGCCTCAACGGCAGGAGCTTCCTCCTCTCGATACTTAGAAAACAACTTTTCTAGCACCCTCAATTTGACGGGACGTGGAAATAGTTTGCCGAGAAAGGCGATAAACTTAACGATAAAGCCAGGACGGATGACCGACTTGCCGCTAAGCATCCCACTTACGGCCTCCGGAGCCAAATCTTCCGGCATCGTCACGGCGATCTTTGCTAGAGTACCCATTGCTTTTACCCGCTTCAGTCCGTCTTCATTCGTAATCACGGGGCCGGGG
The DNA here is from genome assembly GCA_038750915.1 of Bacteroidota bacterium. Classification (GTDB taxonomy): domain Bacteria; phylum Bacteroidota; class Bacteroidia; order Chitinophagales; family Saprospiraceae; genus Neolewinella. The sequence goes on along the minus strand of JBCDGT010000690.1, from coordinate 1,848 downwards.
CAAAGTACGGAGACGCTGATATCGTAGTATTTGAACTCTTCGCGCAAAGCCAGGGAATAATTGTAAACAAAAGCCTTCGTACCGGTGTACACCGTTTTGTAGGGCAAAGGTAAAGTAGCCTCTACGCTACTCATGTTCATGATGCCTCCTTTGGTACGCTTCAACATTGGTAGGAGAGCGTAAGTAAGGTCTACCATCACCTGATTATTGAGCTGCATCATCGTGCGGTATTCTTCCCAGGCGGTATGCTCGAAAAGTCCTCCCCGGCCAAAGCCGGCGTTATTGATGAGGTACTTAATTTTGATGTTGCTGCCCATTAGCCATTCTTTCACTTGGGCTACGCCATTCGCTTCGACGAGGTTCACGCCTAAGGTCGCATAAACAGCACCAGGTAACGCACTCAGCTCTTCATCTATGTGCTGCAAATCGGCATTTGGCAGTGCGACTATCGCCACGGCCAAATCCCGCTTGATACATTCCAAAGCGAGGGCCCGGCCAATACCGTGGCTCCCGCCGGTAACGAGCACCCAATCGCGGGAAATAGAAGAAAGCGGCTTAGTCATACGCAGGAACAAGTGTGCGCGCAAAGGTAATTCGCTCGGCGTGGAAACGAATAATGCAATGGAAAGGTCCGGTTAAAACCGAAGAGGATCAGGGACAAGATGACTGGCAGTAGACAAAACTTAGGTACAGCACGGGCGAAATTTCGCTCTCCAGAGCTTTTAGCCCTTGGTGACGTGGACAAAAATCATACCTTAGCCGCCAATTCAAGCTTAAACACACGATATGCCTTACAGTACGATTACCGGAATTGGCCACTACGTCCCCAAAAATGTAGTCACCAACCACGACCTCACCAAGGTAATGGAAACCAGCGATGAGTGGATTCGAGAACGTACCGGAATCGAAGAGCGGCGGTACATCGACCGCGGGGAAGAAACCACCACTACCCTAGCACTAGAAGCCAGCCTGAAAGCCATCGCTGACGCCGGAATCGATAAGCAAGATATCGACTTGATCATCTTCGCTACCCTGAGCCCAGATTACTATTTCCCTGGGGCCGGCGTGCTGCTCCAGCGGGAACTCGGCATTGCCGGAACGGAAATTGCTGCCCTGGACATTCGGGCTCAGTGCTCTGGCTTTGTCTATGGCCTGACGACTGCCGACGCCTACATTAAGTCAGGCATGTACAAGAAAATTTTGCTGGTGGGGGCGGAAGTACACTCTGTAGGTCTTGATTTCTCTACGCGTGGCCGCAATGTTTCCGTTATTTTTGGAGATGGCGCGGGTGCCGTAATCGTAGAAGCCACCGAAGATAAAGACAAGGCCGTTTTGGCAACCAGCATGCACTCAGATGGCACTTACGCCGAAAAACTGAGCTACATGTACCCCGGTGCCCACGGTGGATATTTTATTGAGAAGTACGCCATCGAAGGCTTTGACGTCGAGTATGGCGACCCCGATTACGGCGGCTACTTTTTCAACCAGGACATGGTCGACCAGAACCGGATCTACCCTCACATGGAAGGACAAGCCGTTTTCAAAATGGCGGTACGCAAGTTCCCCGAAGTCATTATGGAAACCCTGACCAAAGCCGGCCTCGGCGTTCAGGACCTAGACATACTGATTCCTCATCAGGCCAACCTGCGAATCAACCAATTCGTCCAAAAGACCATGCGGTTGAGCGAAGATCAGGTGTACAATAACATCATGCGTTACGGTAATACCACCGCCGCCTCCATCCCCATCGCGCTTTCCGAAGCTCGAGACGAAGGAAAGGTCAAAAAAGGCGACAATGTAGTATTAGCGGCCTTCGGAGCAGGCTTTACTTGGGGAAGTGTGGTGATG
>JBCDGT010000689.1:0-2818 GCA_038750915.1 Bacteroidota bacterium | reverse complement strand
GTTAGCCCAGGCGGAGGTACAGCCATAGGATACTTTCAGTTGACCATTAAAGTTCGCCAGGATATCATCTTTACCGTCGCCGTTAAAATCGCCGAAAACGGCATCGGCGGGGTTGACGTTAGATCCCGCGAGGGGCTTCCAGGCAGTTTTAATCCCTGAAGATATTTGCCACCGGGGGGCTCTGGGTACGGGAGCCGTAGCCGCAGGCACCGGAGTGGGTTGGCCATACTTCGCCACATTACGCACCTGATAATTGGTGCCCGATAATTGGTTCCGCTCATTTACGGTTAGCAACTGGTGACTCCGCAGATTTACTGGCGCGCCCCGCTTATCCATTTTTACCTTAAACGTCTGGGGATCTAACAATCCAAGGACCGCAGCGACTTCTCCATTTCTTGGCACTACCACCGTTTTGAAGGGTACCAGCATTAATTGATCCCCCATTTTATAGAAATCGAACGTATGGGTACTACTGGAAAGGTTACGGATGGTTAGCCGCTTCAGACGAACGACCGCATTTCCCGCCAGCAGATTCGGCGGGTTTTGCCACGCGGAAACCGTACGTTCCGCCGCCATGGCACTAGCAAGGCCTTGGTATATTTTAAGGTACTCCGTCAGGGTAGATCGGCCGAAAAGCGTAGAAGCACCTTCGTAATGCTGGGCGTCGTATTCCTCAGGAGTGGTGACGTATTGGGAATAATGGTTGGCAAAACCGCCCAGAATAACGTGGTCCACTTTGGGCAAATTGGCCTTCACCGCTTTCTGAACCCTCCGACCGGCCATAGTCGTGATCTCCGCGGGGATCCCCGTGATGGCCACTTGGCCAATTCTTACCAACTGAAACGGTAACACATTCGGGGTAAGGCTAGCGCCATTGCTTGGGTATCCGGAATAAAACAACACTGGTTTCGGTGATTGTACCCGACCCATGCTGGTCTTATCCGCACTACTTAGTTCACCAACCGGACTAAAACCCAGGTTGATCATGTCCCGGATGAACTTATCCACCGTACGACCTAGACCGGAAGGGCGGGTGGTCGTAGAAATGCCTTCCTTGAGGCCCGAACCGGGATCGCTGTCTTCTGTACTTCCAGCCCCAAAAGACAACCCAAGGGCACCGTAAGAACCGGTCCGCTTACGCATATCCCAGAATTGGTGGCGGAAATCCAGACCACCGGTCACTGGTGTCAGGTTGGAGCGAAGGAGATTGGTCATAGCATCACTTTGCTGTTTTGCGTGCTTCACCACGTGCTTTTGGTCGTCGATGCCATTAGGAATCTGACCATATTCAACGTTCCCCGACACATCGCCGGCGCTGGCGTTAGCAAAGGCGGCTACGAAAGTTTCCTGAGCCGTATAATTAGTACCATTGGCCCGTTCTACTAAGTAAGATGCATAGCCTTTGTTGTCTCCCGTCACTTTCGTATTGGCCTGCCCCCGGTCCGTAGGGTGAATGGCATACCAGCTGAGTGCGCCAACCATTTTTTCCCTTCCTTGAACGGATTTTACAAATTTGAGTAAGTATAAGCGGTTATCCGTCCTGGTACGATACTGGTTTCTTTCCGCAGCGGGATTCCGATTGTAAGCAGGTAGGGAGCGGTTGCGACCACAGTCGGTTATGGTCTGGGAACCGAAATAAATTTTGCCCTCTCCTAAATTGGCGTGGGCTTTACTGATTGCCCCGACAATACCGTTGACGATGATGTTGAAATTAGTTTGGTCGAAGCCGCCAATCGTAAGGTTATAAAGATTGTATTCGCCGTAACCACCCGGGCCGCTGTGGGTATGGGTGGCACTAAGGTGGCAATTGGCGAAGTCATACTGGTTTCCAAATTTCCGCCGTAATCGGGTAATTACTTCGCGCTTAACGGCGTGGGGAATGGCCCAGAGGTCCGCATTCATCAATACCACCCGCTTGCGGGTAGCCTTATCTTCAATGATGAAAGCCCGTGCGTAAAGGTCTAGATCGACACCGTTCGTTTTCTGTGCTCCATCCGCGAAACCTACCATGCCCAAGCCGGTCGCAGGATCGGTGACTTTGGCGATACCGGTGCCGATCCGATATTCATCCGTACCACCGACTGTTTGTATTTTAAAGAGTTGATTGGGACCATCGTGTAAGGTCCACAAAACGATTTGTGTACCATTGGCAGTACTGGAGGCCGTTACGTCTAGGTACCTGCCATTTGCTTTATTCACAATGTGGTAGTAACCATTGGCCGCGGGTCTAAAACGGAACAACTGGTAGTCGTTGTTCAAGGAAGCGTTCTGGTAGAGGTCAATGCCTCCCCCCGTGGGAGCGGTAAGTAATTTTCCGCCCCGTTCTACTTTAATCTGGTAATAGCCGCCCGCTTTGGGTACTAAGGTGAAGTGCTGGTTTCCACCATTATGGTAGGGCCATTGGACTATTTTAATCCCATCGGCAGTACTTGCACCGTTAACGGAGAGCGCTTGTCCACTATGTTTAGCGATCAGAGCAAACTTACCCGTTGGTAAGGACTGGGCAGCTAGGATAGCCACACTTAAAAAGAGGTAGGTGAAATAGAAAATACGTTGCATGGTGATGACAATTATGGATTTAAGGTTCCCTCGGATAGTAGTGAAGCACCTACTTATCCGAAGCTCACGGCAAAGGTGAAGGCATAGGGACCTGAGGTTGCAGCACTTATTCCGCAACCGTCCTGAATTATCTTGAAAGTGGTAGAAAAAAGCTAGCAAGCATCGTGCAGGTATCTGCAGAATGCCTCCTAATCAACTCAAAATCAATATGCTTAGAAAACAGATCGGCTTGTTCCCCAATTATACCCTAGTGCTTTCC
>JBCDGT010000688.1:0-2822 GCA_038750915.1 Bacteroidota bacterium | reverse complement strand
CGTCACCGAACACACAACTCTTCGTCCGACCCCACCACCGTATCCGCGACAGACCTACAACGTCTGGGCCTCAGCACCAAGCAAGCCGCTTCCTGGATCAAGTTTCGGGGGCAGCGCCCCCGGGCTTTTCGGACGGCGGAGGACATTCGCAAACTTTTTATTCTCTCCGACAAGGATAAAGACCGACTAGTAGCCCTAGCGGTAGTACCTGAGCAGGCACATGAATCGGAAGAAGAAGCGCCCGCCGTCCAAACATTTTACTTTGATCCAAATACCATCTCTGCCGACAGCCTGCAGCTCCTTGGTTTTCCCAAATGGCAGGCCCAGGCGCTCCTCCGTTACCGCGGTAACCGTTCGAACACCTTTCGCCGGGCTACGGACTTACGGCGGGTGGGAGCTTTAGATTCCGCCCGGGTGGAATATTTGTTGTCTTGGGTAAAGCTTGCGCCAATACCTTCCACTACACCCGCACATTCGGCAAGCTCAGTGACCACGGTCGCGCCAGATGCTACAACGATTACCACTTACGCCTCCCGACCAAAAGCCCCCTTGCCACCACCAGCGTCGGTGGACATTAATACCGCTGACACAACGCTTTGGAAATCACTGCCCGGCATAGGTTCCTACCGAGCCAAACGCATTTTGCGTTTTCGGGCTGCCCTCGGTGGTTTCATTTCCGTTGACCAAATTGCGAAGACCCACGGTCTTCCAGATTCTACTTTCCGGGCCATCATCCCGTACCTCCGCTTCGCTACCCCACCCCAGCAACTACCCATCAACCAGGCCAGCTACGAGGACCTAAAGCGACACCCTTACATCAATCGTAACCTGGCCAATCTGATCGTCAAGAATAGAGAAAAAGCCGGCCCTTTTCGTGGTCCCGAAGACCTCAAACGGCTTCGTTTGATTACGGAAGAGAAGTACAAGGAATTGGTTCCGTATTTTTCCTTTGAGTGAGGAGGGTAACCTCTCCCCTAGCCCCTCCCCGGACCGGCTGCGCCTGGGGAGGGGGGATTCAAATTTGCTGCCGCAAATTTGAAAGTGATGTTTTATGATCAACTTTTTTATTCGTGCACCACTAAGTCAAACAAAGCAGGCGCAGCCTATTTTGGCTCCCTCCCCAGGCGTAGCCGGTGCGGGTGCGTCTTTTGGGCTAGGGACGCAAAAGTAAGCTGGGGAGAGGTCTATCACCCTAACTTCCGCAACTGATTAATCGTCGCCCGCATATCCTTGGGTAGTGGCGCTTCGAAAGTACTGCGCTCTCCCGTTGCGGGGTGGTCAAAGGCAAGGCGAGCAGCATGGAGCGGGACGCGACTTAGTAACGGCCGTTCTTCCTTATCTCGGCCCAGGTTATAACGCCTTCCTTTAATTTCCGAAAGCTTAAATTCGGTACGCTTGCCGTAGTAAGGATCTACCATCAGGGGATATCCGGCGTAGGCTAGGTGTACCCGAATTTGGTGGGTACGTCCCGTAAAGATTTGTACACCAACGAGGCTGAATTGGTGGCCGAAAGTTTCCATTTGTTTGAAGATGGAAAGAGCGTATTTCCCGCGATTGCTGACCATCATCTTACCCGACTGACCAGGATTATTGGCAATCGGTTCATCAACTTCAATTTCCTCCTCTCCCGGTTGTCCTTCTACGATAGCTTGGTAAACTTTATCGACCTCTCGCTCCGCAAATTGACGGTTGAGTTCCTTGTGGGCTTCCGGGGTACGCGCAAAAATAATTACCCCACTCGTTGGTTTATCAAGCCGGTGGACGGGTAAGATGGGATTACCGAATTTCTGGCCAAGGAGTCCCGTCAAGTTGGGGATATCCGGATCGTAACGATCGGGGACAGAAAGCAGATTAGCAGGTTTGTTGATGACGATTAGGTGCTCGTCTTGGTAGAGAATTTCAAGTTTCAAATTAATCGCTTTGCGAGCAAAGGTAAGTGGTGTTTTGGTTCGTTTGGGTTAAGAAGTGAACAACATAAAACTGTTCTCTGGTTGTACCGCCGAACAGGTGCTTTTGGGCTCTCTCAGATAAAAGCCTGGTTAAAGCCTTTCTCAGTTTTGGATAGAGGGATGATTTTACTTGTCCCGGCGAGTTGGCAAGCGAACGGTAAGGCCAAATTCCACCGGCACCGTAGATGTTGTGTTCCTCTCCACTGTAGACTTTAGCCCGTGAGATCGAAAGTATGGCTCCAAATAGATTCGAGAAGGCAAAACCATACCTAAATACACGAAGTAAGAAACGCCATTCTTCGTGAAGGGCTCCGGCCCGTATTGTTCGAGCCAAAAGTCGGCATTGAGACTATGCTTAGCAAGTAACAGGGTGTAGGCACCTCCTATTCCAAAATAATAGTTCACTTTACCATTATTTACCGGAAAATGGAATTGTATACTTCCCGGAATCGCCACTTCAGAAAACCAGAGTTGATTTATACCCTCTCTATCACAACCGACTATATCGCAAAAATTTTGGGTCGAATATTCGTAACGATGTAATCCGATTTCTCCGCCTACCCTTAGGGAAAATGACCTATTCAACCGGTAGCTATGCATACCTCCAAAGCGCAGGCTCTGGGCATAGCCATTCCCACCTGCATCATTGGCAGAGGAAATTTGATTAGCTGGAAAACTCCTGTCAAAAGAAACAACCGGCCCGGTACCAAAACTGCCATAAAAGTTAAAAGAAGTCTTGCGCTGAGAAAAAAGAGATAACGATAAAAGCAGCAAGCAAGAAGTGAGTGTAGGTTTCATCAAGAATAGGATCTCATTTAGAACAGGACGGGCTCCTCCTGCTGAAGTAAAGGTGAGATTATAGCAGAAATTTTT
>JBCDGT010000687.1:0-2824 GCA_038750915.1 Bacteroidota bacterium | reverse complement strand
GGTACAAAAACTAATGGAGCAATATCCTGACATGGTGATCGAGCTTGGTTCGCACACTGACAGTCGGGGTGGTGCCGCCTTTAATGAAGCGTTGAGTAAGCGTCGGGCAGCGTCCGCTCGTAAGTGGCTCATCATAAATGGTAAGATTGCCGGACCGCGAATCAAAACCAAAGGCTACGGTAAAACCGTACCCCAAACAGCGGGGCCCCGCCTGGCCGAACGAGTTGACTTCCTCAGTGAAGGAGACGTCTTGACGGATCCCTTCATCAATGCCCTACCCGATGAAGACACCCGGGAGCGGGCCCACCGCCTCAATCGCCGTACGGAGTTCAAGATCATCGAGGGGCCAACAACCATCATCATCCGCCGCGACGTCATCGAACGTGACCTTAATGCCCCCGACCGTGGTGCACTGCCTGGCTCCAAAAAAACTTTGCTTGCACCTGTACTTCGGCAAGCTCAGCAGGGTCCGGTCACACCAAAAAGGAATCTCCCAACGCTAACCGATACCATCACTCCTTTCTCTAGTCTCTATGGACAAAAAGTAACGGAGAATTTGCCCATTCTTCAGTTCAAAGAGAGGAGCTTGGACCTTGGCGTAGTACCCCACGGTGAGACCCGTTCTTTCGAATACACTTTCACGAATACGGGCAAGGTACCGGCAAAGGTGATGTTGATCCAAGCTTGCACTTGCACTACCTACGAGCACGACAACAGCAAGGTATATGCCCCCGGCGAAAGTGGCACCATCCAGGTCACTTTCGACAGTGAAGAAAAGGAAGAAGGGGAAACCATTACCATTGATATTTACCTGGAGCAAACCGATGCGAGGGACATCCCGATCCTAGAAATGGTAGAGTATAAATTTGCTTTAGCTAAGTAAGAACGGTTTTGTTTTTGCTGGCCGGCGACTATCTTTAAGGCAACAGAACCATTCTTTCGTCTTAAAAACACCCTTTCTATGATCGAATATTTTAAGCTAGCGTTGAGCAAGTACGCCCAGTTTACTGGCCGCTCCCGCCGCAGCGAATTCTGGTACTTCACCCTGGTTAACATGATCCTTAGCTACGGCCTGCAGGGTTTAGGCTTTGCTACCGGAAGTAGCATCTTCGGCACGGTAGCCGGCTTAGTTGGCCTGGCACTCTTGATTCCGGGTCTCGCCGTTGCTGTACGCCGTCTACATGACGTAGGACGTAGTGGTTGGTGGTACCTAATTGCCCTTACCGGTATTGGTATATTTGTTCTTATCTACTGGTTTGCTCAAGATAGTGAAGCCGGCGCCAACAAGTGGGGCCCCAACCCCAAAACCGGTGCTACTGCTGGCGATGTTTCCAGTCACTTGGTCGACTAAGCCCAGACAATAATCGAAACACAGCGACCGTAGCTGGTGAATATCACCGGCTGCGGTTATTTTTGTTACCTAATCAATCCTACCCACACCCATGAACTCCTATCCTCCTATGGTAAAGGCAGCCATTGAGCGGCCCTACGAATTTCGTTTTGGTGATTACATCAGTAATGGCTTTAAAATCATTCAGAACAACCTCGGTCTGTTCATCGTCTTTGCCCTGGTATATTTCACCGCGATGGTGGTCTGTCAAGTTATTCCTTTCATCGGTCCGCTAGCTGGCTCCTTGATTGTTACGCCTTGCCTGACCGCTGGTTTTTATCTAGCCGCCAAACGCTCAGATGAGGGCAAGACTTTTGAATTTAATGAATTCTTCCGGGGCTTCGACTTTCTCGGCCCCCTGATTGTACTAGCGCTGATACAGGGAGCGATCATAATTGCAGCCATGCTGCCGATGATTTTTGGCATGGTGGCTACCATTGGCTTTAGTGGTTTAGAAGACGGAGGCGATCCGGAGTTTTCTCCTATTTTCTTGCTGATTGGCTTCCTCTTCATGCTACCAATATTCTACTTGCTCATTTCGTGGGTATTTGCCCCCTTCCTGGTCATTTTCCACAAGATGGAAGCCTGGCCCGCGCTGGAGGCCAGTCGTAAAATTGTTAGCCAGAACTGGTTCATTTATTTAGGTTTTGCCATGGTTACTGGCATCCTGGCCTCCGTAGGCCTTCTGGCTTTAGGTGTCGGCCTCCTGTTCACCGTACCAGCCTCCATGGCCATGACCTTCTCCGCCTTCCGCGACATCGTCGGTATTCCCGGTGACGAAGGTGATGATGCTATCGAACACTTCTTAGTGGATTAATTAGCCGCTTAACTAAAAATCAGCCCGCTATTCTACGTTGAGAGTAGCGGGCTTTTTTGCGCGGCCGGACCCTACTGAGCCTGCCGAAGTACGGGTGCTATGGGGATTTAAAGTTCAGAATTGAACAAGTGAAATTTAGCATTTAGAACAGACCGACTCCTACTGAGAATAAGAACCTCCCCTTTGGAGGTCTATGGGCTGGGCGAGGCCTTCGGTGCCGGGAAAAGGCCAAATTACCAATAGACCAAAAAAGTTGACCGGAAGGTCAACGCTTACCAACTCACCGCATATACTCCCAGGCCGTTTGGTAATGCCCCCTATCCTCCACGTAGGCTAGGAAGCCAGCAAAGAACGCATCTTGGCCAATGGTAGCACTATCGCCGATGACAACCAGGTATTTCTTTGCGCGGGTCAGAGCAACGTTCATTCGCCGGTAATCGGCTAAAAAACCGATTTCTCCTTTTTCGTTCGAGCGGACTAAGGATAAGTAAACCACGTCTCGTTCCCGTCCCTGAAAACCATCAACAGTATTGACGGTCAAATCAAAGCTGTGTAGGCGCGGCTCTGCTTCGATACGGTCCTCCGCCTGCACCACCTGTTCCCGGTAAGGGGTAATC
>JBCDGT010000686.1:0-2825 GCA_038750915.1 Bacteroidota bacterium | reverse complement strand
GCTACTCGCAATAAGAGAGCGAATATGGAAGGCTGGAGAATGTCTCATCTTCCAGCAAAAACACAACATGAATCATTACCGGCAGCAGATGGCCTACCTTTGGAAAAACTTCTGGGCTGCAGCAGCTTAAATGGCTAAAGTACAGTGTTGGTCTGTCGGAAGATAGCTATTGAAGCGGTTTAGTTCATTAGGACATAAAAAAGAGGGTTTCCTCCAGCTAACCGGTGAAGAACCAAAGATACCAATAGACCAAAATACGAAAAAACCGTTTTACCAATCTTCCGCAAAGGCCTTGTTAAAAATTTTTTCGTTGATGTTATCGAAAATTTCCTCGAGGGCTTCCTCTTGCACGGAGGCCAAGGTTTGGCTACCGGGAAAATCGAAGAAATGAGAGAAGTTTTGCCGCCAACCTTCATCTTCTGGGTCGAGGAGGTTTTTGTATTCGATCAAGACGACCACCGTAAGACGGTTAAGCGCGGAGAAGGCAGCCGTCTCATTGCCGGCTCGGGCGGCCTCGGCGGTCACGCGGAAATCCACCAAAGTGCCTTTCAATTCAATGTCGGGAGCATCTTCAGTGATGATTAGCCTAGCTTCGTCCCGAACTTTATCGCGGAGCCGTTCCGTGAGGTCCAGGTACAAGGTTGGCGGAGCACCGATGGCGTTGTCAGTAAAATTGGGTACGTAAGCCTTCTCTACGCCTTCAGGAATCGAAATACCCTTGAAGCTATAACAAGTGGTTAAACTGAATAGCAGGAGCAATAGCAGGGAGGATTGGCGGAGTAGCACGGGGAGGTGGTAAATTGGTAGTTAGTAATTGGTAAGATGATACAGCGCAATTAACCGTGGCCAACAGTAAGAGGTTTTAACACCTTGCTAATACCGTCTTCCCCTTTGGGGATCAGGCCTTTGGCCTGATTTGGGGTCATTGCACCCGCGGCAGCGCCCAGCACAAGTGTCATTACCGAAACCCAAGATCGCGCGTGTACTGCCCATTGGCCAAACTATCAAGACTTCCCTCATCAAAGAAAATGCCTTCTTTGAGCGTCGAAGTACTGCTGGTAATTAGGCCAATTCCGCCAATCAGGTTAGTATAGCGGGGAAGGCTCTGTGAGCTGGTGACTCCAGCGTTCGCGTTCGCCAAATTACGTCGATCCAATACCTCTTGCCCAGCGGCGGAGATGCGAACATCAAAGTCGACAAAGCGACGGACAATTCGGCTATCAGGCTCAAGGTTGCTGCCAAGAAACTGGTAAAAAGCCTCGGGAGAAGCTTCAAAGCTTACATTTTCCCCACTTACCCGATCACTAGAAGGGACATAAGTGTCGTTTAAGACCCATTCCAATCTACGGTCTCGATTCATGGAAGCATTATCGGGAAATAGTTCGCGGATATTGAAGTAAATACGAACATCGAACACTTGTGCATTATCTCCTTTCTGCCAGCGCATGATTAAGGGTCGGCGGTAATCATCGATTCGGACTTGTTCATTAGGACGAACAATTTCAACCGGTTGAAGCATCACTGTCTCTGCCGTAGCCGTTTCTTCTCCGGGGCGCTCGACACTCAATTTAAGGGACTGCCCAGGCTCCAAGCGTAGCTCGTTATCGGTAAAGGTGTAGAGAATATTTGGGTTAGTCGCAAATATCCCGTCCTCCCTGTCCAGATTAAATTGCTCTCCATTAACCCGTTCCAATTCAACCGTTTCGAGCGTTGAAAGATCTTGGAGTAAGACCGTCGCTTCGTTGTCTGCGTAGTAAATGCTATCTGCAATGGCTGCGTTCGCATTCGCGTCACCACCGGATTCTAGAAAGGCTTTTTGTACCCGCACGAAATGACGGTCGTCGTCTACCGAAAGAAAAGCGTAAGCGACGGGGATATCCTGATAATCTGCTTCGAGGGTGAAGTCATCACGACAGGAGAGTAGTAAAAGTAACAGGCCGGTAGAAAGCAATAAGCTTGGCTTCATGCGTAGGTGGAGTTAAACGGCGGCAAAGATAATCGTCTATGCCTTAGTGATGTAGCCAAGCCCTTTTACGAGGGCTTTTAAGTAAGCGGATGTCGGCTTGCTGGCGGAAATGTGCTACAACCAATTAGCGACGAGGTAGCGATAGGTCATGACGGCCTTATTACGGGAGAACCGAAGTTTTTCCGCGACCAAAAGGGCTTTTTGTAGCGCCTGCTGACGGGCGTTGAGCAAAAATTGGGTGCTTTCTCCTAGTCGAAAGAGGTCCCGTTCGGCGATGAGTAAGCGCTCCGCCTGTTCGGTAAGGATATCTGCTTGGGCTAACTGATTGGTGTAGGCCGTTACGGCATCAGCGTAGGCTTGGGCTTTGTACCCAAGGGCTTGCTGTTTATCCGCCAACTTAGCCTCCCCTTCCAGGATTTTCAACTTACCTAGTTGCACGTCTCCTCGGGCTTTACGGTTCAGGATCGGGTAAGATAACGTTGCCCCAATTTTGTAGGCACGATCCAACGGACCACCGTACTGGTCATCACCGGCCGGCAACTGAAAACCATCGCCAAGGAGGTAATAGTTTACGTCCAAGACGGGTTTAAGTTTCTCTTGCTTCAGGCGTTGTTCCAGCTGGTAATCGCTGATGGTCAGTTGCAGGTCGCGTAGTTCTGGATGGTTAGCGGCCCAATTATTTCCGGCCGGAAGTTGCAGTAGGTCGTTTGAAAAAACAAAGGGACTCATTTCATCACGCATCGGCCAGTACACCTCCGCCAAGGCCAGGCGGGCCAGGCGGGCGTCTATTGTTGCCTGTTCGGTAGCCAAACGTTGCGTGCCCAGATAAATCGTTGCCTCTAGGGTATCCACGGCGGGT
>JBCDGT010000685.1:0-2828 GCA_038750915.1 Bacteroidota bacterium | reverse complement strand
TAGACACCTTACCCATTAAGGTCGGCTAGGTATTTTAACATTTGTCAATTCAACGATATATTAGCACATTCTAAAGAGTTTTGAGAGGGCGGCGATTGCTAGAGAGACGCTACGAACAACACGTATCGATTATCCCGTCCTCTCCTTTTCGACCGCTATTACCAGCCCAAGCCATTGTCTTTGTTATCTTAGCATCATGGCTAAAAACCGACCTTCCCACATTGCTAAACCAGTATTTCCCGGTGGCTTAAAAGCCATGAAAACATTTGTAGCAGAACACCTAAAATACCCCCCTTCAGCACTTGAAGCTAAAGTTCAAGGAACCGTGACCGTTCGGTATTCCCTCGATTACCGAGGCAAAGTAGTTGCGACTAAAGTAAAGAAAAGCCTAGGGTATGGCTGTGATGAAGAAGCCACACGGGTAGTTAGCCTAATGCGTTTCAAGGTACCACAGGATCGAAAAAAGAAAGTCCGAATTCATCAGGACATTCATATTCACTTTAACCTTCCACCGGCTAAAGAAGAAAAAAAGCCGCTACAAACGAGCGCGGCTTTAAGCTATATCTCGGTCCAGTCACCACGAAAAAGCAATGAATCGGAGAAGGAAAAACCAGTTATTCGAAAAGAAAGTTATACCTACACGATCAAGTGGTAGGAAGCAATCCGTAAGGTTATTAGGTGCACCCTCTATTGATCCTGCGCTGATCTGGCCATGTATTCCAACAACTTAGTCACATCGGATCCCTTGCGGAGATCAAGTCGCATATTCTTTACGTACTTCATCTCTTTTCCATTTTTCTGCAGGCCGAGTAATTGTTGGAGCTGCTTTTTATTTTTCACCTTATCCCTTCCTCCCGGGTGCAACAATAAAAGATCTTCGTCTCTTTTCAGTGTTTTTTTGGCATCGCTGGTATCGAACATGTTTTGGGATTTCGGTTCTTGCCAGTCGGCCCAGTGATGGCTCCATAGCTGATAGTCCTCCCCTTGGAAGTGCACCTGGTAAATCTTTGTTCCATTGGCCTCGGGAAGTAACACAAATTCATCATCTCCCAGCCTAGCTGCTGAGATCATAGTGCTGTATATCTCATAAAGTTCCCCATCCACTTTAATCTCAAATTTTTGATCAAGTAGTCGATACCTCCCCGTTAATTCCGAAGTTTTGCCGTTCATTAACCTTACCACCAAGGGTTCCCACTCCGTCCGTAAATATGCTTTCTCCGGATCGAGTTCCATTAATGGTGGCGGATTGCTAACGTAAAAGGCACCACCATTGCTTAGTACAGAATTCACGGCAATATTATTCACCATACTTCTTTTGCTTTCGTCCTTAGCTGATGATTGCTTAGCAACGTCTTCATTTACGGGTTCCGTTTCTTCCTGAGCCATAAGCCCAGTGGTAAGAAGCAACAGTAAGCAGACTAAGTAATAATGCCGCATAGTAGAAATTTGAAGAGATGAGCGAATGTGAGTTATCAAATTTACGAAAGGATTCTTCCGTCAACAAAATCGGCCCCACTTGCAAGCTACAAGCGGGGCCGATAAGTAAGGTTACGTCAGTAAACGACGGTAATTAACTTACATATTGATCGGAGTGGGATCATCCAGGGTCTTCAAGCCAGGGTAGTTAGCGTTAGAGGAACGCTCTACGGATGGGTAGATAAAGCGCTGAACGGGCGTGGTGCGGCCATCTAAGTCAACATTTAGTAAGTTGTCCGTACGGATAACGTCGTAGAAGGTTGGGGTACCAAATACACTGACAAACTTTTCCAGCAGGATGGCTTCCAGTAGGGCATCATCATCAGCAAAGTCACCTGCCTCCATATCGACGTAATCATCCGTACCCATCAGTCCGTCCCAGTAGTTACGAGCGTTATTGAGGGCTTCAATGGCTTTGTCGTTATCGCCAGTACGCTGGGCGGCCTCGGCAATGATCAGTTGCACTTCGGGGTAGCTCACTACGGGGAAGTTTTGATCCGCAGCAAAGTAACCGCCTGGGTTTGTGTTCAAGCGATCAAAACCACCGGCATTGTACATGTAAAAAGAACGACGGTTGCTGTCATTCGTCTTAGCGGAAGTACGGCTAATGTCCGTCGTATCGGATAGTACCCGAATCAGGTAGCTACCATCAAAGGTCAGGTAGTCCGTACGCTGCTCGGCCTCAAACTGGAAGAACAGGTTCTCCGCAAAGTTGACCGTAGTGTGGATGATAGAGGGCTCATCGGAAGGGCTGGTGAATGAGGCTTCTGCGGCAGCGAGTGCGCCGGCGTAATCCTGCATGGCCAGTTTGTAGCGAGCCTCCAGACCCTTAGCCAATTCAGGCCAGGTTGCCCCGCCAGTAAGGACTTGGTTACCACTGCCGACACTCAGTCCGGCGGTCTTACCGGCACCTTGGTTTAGGAGGGTGATGGCAGCATTAAGTACACTTTCTTGGCCGTCATAAACGGGGTCGGGGAAGTTAGAGGCATCGTTGGCTTCGGAGAAAGGAACATCACCGAACAAGAGGGCAGCTTCAGCAGCGTGGTAGCCTTCCATAATTTCGGCAATCCCCTGAAAAGCAGTAGCGCCTTCAGCAGTAGCTTTCTCTTTAGCAATACGAGTTACCACCAGGCCGTCCCGGTAAAGGTCCGTCCAGATGGCATCAAAGTCAGAGTCATCAACACCGTAGTTGTCCTGGGTGATGTACTGACGGTCAGAACCCGTGAATTGGTCCGTCCACATGCCAGCAATCCGAGCGGTCTCTGCCTCTTGGATACTACCGATATTGAGTACTGCATGGTTAACGAGCAAGGAGGTACTGATGTCCGTAAACTCGTTGGGGTTGATGTTTA
>JBCDGT010000684.1:0-2829 GCA_038750915.1 Bacteroidota bacterium | reverse complement strand
GTAGAAATACCCGTACCAGAACCTTCAAAATCTACGAAGCGTACGCGGTATAAGCTGTCCGGTGTTTTCACGAAATACACAAGATCGCTGGGCAAGGACCATTCAACGGGAAAAATACTTTCGAGAGTCTTCCAATCAAAGCCAATAACATCAAGGGTGTCTGAATAAGCGGCTTCATCGGTAGGGGCGGCAACGGTTTCTGGGTTAGGGTCGTACACTTCCGCTACACTCACACCACTGGCGTGTAAGACTCCGGTAACCACATATTCAGTCCATTCTCCAGGGGCAATTTCTTGTGGGGTGCCGTAGCGGGTAAACTTAAGGTGCCAACTTGCTGGCTCCAGATCCAATACGCCATCAGAGAAGGAGAAGTAGGCCATATTCTTTCCAACGAAATCAGCCTTGTCAATGGTTACGGTATCCACGCTGCTGCCATCGATTGGGCCGTGCACAAAAGTATAGACTCCACTTACTAGAGACGACACGTGAAATTTATGGTAGTTACCATCTCTGGTCGAAACGAAGAAAATACGGCTACCCGAAACGGTCTGGGTAGCTGGGCTGTAGGTGCCCCAACCTAGATCAAATGGATCGGCTGGGTTGGCAGCGGAATCAAAGGCTCCATCCGTCCAGCTAACCTCACTATTATGTAAGCGGTTAGTAATCATGCTGGTATCTGCGCTGGCAAAATCGGTAGCAGAACTGGTAAAGGCCTGTACCTCAAGTAGTTCTTCTGAGCGTGAGGAGGCAATCGCTTCATTGACAAATACACTCGAAGCGAATCGACCAACGTTGAAGGCAACGTCCCACTCGGTATAATCTACGGTAGTCATTTCCTTGGTGGCCAAGTCTAAATAAACGGAAGCACTGTAGCCAGGCCCTTGGGTCACCTCCATGAACTGGGCGTTTACAGGCAAAGTGCAAATGAAAAGAGCGAATATGAGTAAGAGTTGTTTCATTATTTACATCTAGTTTAAATAAAGATAGGGCAAAAGTACACGTCAGGCGCAAGGCAAGCAAGAAAAAGCAACTTTATTTAGACTCAGTATAAATAAAGTTAAAGGCCAACTTCTATTTTAGCTATTGATTCAAGCTGAGGACCCTCTGTGATTACTGAGACAGTTGTCTAATAGAGCAATTAACTTGTTCCCTCCTGAATCATCCGGCTGAACTCCCGGTATATGGCTTCGTATTCACTTCTACCCTTCAGCAAGGATAAATGCCGCTTCATCGTTTCTTGATCACCACGAGCGGCCGCTCCAGTTTGCGTAAGCCGTGGGGCAGTGCCATCTTGCTTCAGCGCCGTATTGCGGATGATGGGGAGTAGGGTTTCGAAGGGGATACCCTTATCCGTGCAAAGCTCATGGCTGATCTGGTACAACCAGGTCACGAAATTATTGCTGAAGACCGCACTAAGGTGCAATTGTGCTCTTTGCTCATCGTTCAGTGAATAGGTAAGCAAAGAAAGTTCGCTCGCTACCTCTCCCAGCACCTGCGTCAGCGCCTCTGTTTCTCCAAAATAGACGAGCGGAAGGTTTTGCCAGTCGCCGACCTCCTCTCCCTGCCTCAGGGAGCGGATAGGCCAGAAGGCGCCCCGCTGCTGAAAATAGCCGTCTATGCGGCTAATTGGGGTTGCGCCACTGGTATGGACAATCGGTGTATTAGGAGGAAGATAGGCCCTGAGCAAAGCAGAAACCATATATATAGCATCATCTGGGACTGCCAGAAAAACCAGGTCGGGAGCGTAAGTATCTAGCCAGCTGTAACCAGCCACGGGAAGCGGCCATTCCCCCCGCTTGGGAGATCGACGCAAAATAGTCACCTGCTTGCCTATTCGCTGCAGTACGGTGCCCAGGTGCCAGGCTAAATTTCCTCCGCCTACGATTGCGATCTCCTGCATACTCGCGAAGGTAATCAGGCTAGCTAATAAAGAAGTAATTAAGCCGGAAGTAAGAAGGAGGAAAGTTTGTGGTAGCTAGGGGCGCTGCTAACTACAACTTTATCCTGCTAAATCACTTTACAACCTTCAATAATGGTAACTAAATAACTGGCAACATGGACGTAAAACTTACTGAATATTCTCACGGTGCCGGTTGTGGTTGTAAGATCGCTCCTGCGGTACTCGACACTATTCTAGCACAGGGTAGTCCCGCGCCGAATTATTCTAATCTTTTGGTAGGTAATCATGAACGCGATGATGCTGCTGTCTATGACCTCGGTGACGGCACTGCGGTTATTGCTACCACCGACTTTTTCATGCCCATCGTTGATGATCCCCTGACTTTCGGCCGAATTGCGGCTACTAACGCGATTTCGGACGTTTACGCTATGGGCGGTACCCCCATGATGGCCATTGCCATTCTCGGCTGGCCGATAAACGAGTTACCTCCGCAGGTGGCGGGTGAAGTGGTAGAAGGTGGTCGCCAGGCCTGCACGGCAGCCGGAATTCCGTTGGCCGGCGGACACAGTATAGACAGCCTGGAGCCCATTTTTGGCTTAGCGGTGAATGGCCGGGTAAACATTAAATACCTCAAGAAAAACGGTGGGGCTCAAGCGGGTGACCTACTTTTTTTGACTAAACCCATCGGTGTTGGCATCCTCTCAACTGCCCAAAAGAAGAAGAAATTGCTCGCTGAACACGCCCATTTGGCGACCGAGCAGATGGTGCGCCTCAACAGTATCGGAGCCATCCTGGGTACCTTAGATTACGTCCACGCCATGACGGATGTAACCGGCTTTGGCCTCCTTGGTCACTTAACGGAAATGTGTCGTGCCAGTGGTACTTCCGCTACGGTTTACCTGGAAAAAGTACCCTTAATTGATCAGGAG
>JBCDGT010000683.1:0-2833 GCA_038750915.1 Bacteroidota bacterium | reverse complement strand
AGCGGAGTTGGAGACGCAAGCCATTGTGGTTCCCAACCAAACTTCCCAGCTGGTATTGACTCGATCCATTACGGTTACTACCCGGTATTCTTCGTTGTTCGTTCCACCCTCATCATTACCTAAAGTATTTCGATGAAAAGCTGTTGCTAATAACTGATTATCATGATTTTCAGACAGTTGATCGCCAGCAATTTGTTGCAGGGTAAACTCGTCGAATGGCAAGTCCTTATTGAATGCCTGAATCACCCAATCACGGTACTGCCAGATGCTTCTCTCAGCGTCCCGCTCGTAGCCGCGTGAGTCTGCGTAACGTGCCAAATCAAGCCAACGACTGGCCCAGTGCTCGCCAAAACGCGGACTGTTTAACAAGCGATCTACCGCCTCAGAATATGCTTCCGGCCGCTCATCCTCTACGAATGCTTTGACCTCGGCGAGGGTTGGCGGTAGTCCGATTAGGTCCAAGCTCAAGCGGCGCAGCAAGGCGGTTTTTTGGGCGCGGGGCGCAGGTGCCAGCGAGTCTTTTTGGAGCCGGGCAAGAATAAAATTATCAATAGCATTTTGTGCCCAGCCACTTTCGTCGGCCGGTACGTCAACCCGCTTTACTGGCTGGTAAGACCAGTGGGTTTCCCACGCTGCGCCTTGGTCGATCCAACGCTCAATTAGGGCAATCTCATCCTCAGCTAGTGGGGCACCATCTAGTGGCATTCGCTGCTGCCGATCACTAAGGCGCAAGCGACGGACCAATTCACTATGTCCTGGCTTACCGGGTACAATCGCTCTAACGCCACTCGTCGTCAGGCCCAAAGCATTCTCCCGAAACACCAACCCGAAGCCTCCAGATTGCTTCACCCCTCCGTGACAACCAACGCAATGCTCGTTCAATAGAGGACGAATATCCTCGTTGAAACTGACCTGCTCTTCAGGGCTACAGCCAATGAGGAACAAGCCAACGAGGAACACCGGCAGGTAGTGAACTGGTATTTTTTGCACGAAATGAACTTTACGTCAAATATACACAGTTTAGCTACCTTATGCCGCCTATGCACTATTGTTCTCACTGTGGCTCTTCGAACTTATCCTTTACCATACCTCCTCGGGATAACCGCCCGCGTTACCATTGTAACGATTGTCAAACGATCCACTACCAAAATCCGAAGGTCGTTGCGGGCTGTCTCCCCATTTGGGAAGATAAGGTATTGCTTTGCCGACGTGCTATTCAACCCCGGCAGGGGTTCTGGAATATCCCCAGTGGTTACTTGGAAAACGGGGAATCCGTCGCGGAAGGGGCCATGCGGGAAGTTTGGGAAGAAGCCGCCGCGAAAGTAGAAATCGATTACCTCATCACCCTCTATAACCTAACTAAGGTCAACCAGGTATACCTTCAGTTCGTCGGCGATTTAGTTGACGGCAAGTTCGGTGTCGGGGAAGAAAGTTTGGAGTGCTGCCTTTTCTCCGAAGACGAAATTCCTTGGACAGAAATGGCCTTCACCTCCTCTCTCTTTACCTTACATCGCTATTTCGAAGATCGGAGGAAAGGGATAAAAAAACTGCGGATGGGTACTTATCCAGACGAGTAGGGTTACCACGCCCCAAAGCGGGGTGCATCCTTTCCCCAAACCACCTCGCTGGAGAGAGAGTTTTACCTCTCCCCAACCCTCTGCGGACCGCTGCGCTGGAGAGGAATCCTAGAGACTAAGTTACCAACGAAAAAAATGAAGACCGAGAAGTCAACACTCCTTCTATTTGATCAATATTTCCAAGCCTTCTACGCTAAATTCTTCATTCACCTCTTCCAGGTACACACCGGCGATAGCGGCCTTCAGCGCTCTTACTGAACTATCAACTGTACTTTGGGGAAGAGACATACGAACTACAGCGCTATCACCAAAATCTTGCTCCGCCATCTCTAGTCCCAACTTACTAAGGGCGGACATTACCGGTCCCATCAACCCATAGCCAAAGTGTAACGTAACGGATGTTGTCAGGGGTTGAACACCTACTTCTACGGTGGCTATGGCAGCTATTGCAGCCGCACGGTAAGCGTTGATCAAGCCGGACGTGCCGAGCTTCGTCCCACCGAAATAGCGGGAAACGACGATGATAATATCACTTAATTCGGCCTTATCAATTTGTCCGAGGATAGGTTTACCGGCCGTACCACTGGGCTCTCCATCATCATTAGCGCGCCAGCGGTCCTGTCCGGGTCCAAGACGATATGCATAGCAATGATGGTTGCACTTTGGGTGTGCTTTACGTTGCTGTTCTACCACCTCTAGGGATTCTGCTTCCGTTTGCACGTGCCGCAATACGGCGATAAATTTACTTCCGCGGTCGCGGAATTCGCCTTCGCTGCCGGAAGCTGGAATTTGGTAGAAATCTTGCGCCATAGCGCGAAGATAGACAGGAAGCCTACTGGTAGCCCACTAGTTCCGTTACGTAGGAACCATCGTAGCCTAGCCCTTTGAGGTCGTTTTGTAGTTTAGTTGCGTCCGCACGATTAGCGAAGCTTTGGCGACTTTCTACTACCCATACTTGCTCACAAGGGCGATAGCGTGCAACCAAGCTGGGGTGGAATGGGTACTCCGAAGGGTCCGTGTACCGCAGAATTGCCACTTGGACTTTATACTCTTTGATGGGGGTAGTAGAAAAACGAGGGAGCGGGCTGGCCGTAGGAGAACCGCCCGGAATATTAACGGCAGCAACACTACCATAGGTAGCGGGGCCTTCTTCACAATAAGGTGGCTTTTCTGACTGTGCGAACACGGATAGAGAGGCCGTGAGCAGGAGGAAAAAGAGACAATTTTTCATAGCAATTTTGCTTGGTATCACTGGT
>JBCDGT010000682.1:0-2852 GCA_038750915.1 Bacteroidota bacterium | reverse complement strand
TCGGTGAGGTGCCAGTGGAAACGGTTGAATTTTTGGCTAGCAATAAGGTCGAGTACCTCCTTCACTTGCTCGACGGTGAAAAAGTGGCGGGAAACATCCAGCATGTAGCCGCGCCAACCGAAGGCAGGCTCGTCCTTAATGTTTACCGTAGGGATAGCCCAGTCCACATTCGTATTTGGATCAGCGGCAACAAACGCTGGTGGGAAAAGCTGGTGGAGGCTTTGCAATCCGTAGAAGAAACCAGCTTCACTTGCCGCGGATATCACTATTTCTTCAGGGCTAACGCTCAGTTGATAGCCTTCCGGAGCAATAGTAGCATCCGTTTGTAACTGGAAAGCGGAAGAGCCACCGACGACTACAATTGGCTGCCAGCCACTGGCTTTTTGAAAATCTGCGAGAAAATCCTGTAGCATTTCCTCGTGGTCAGCCGCCTCTACACTGATGCTCAATCCTTCCTCGAAGGTGAAATGACCTTCTCCCGTACGCAGTTCCAGGGGCTGAGGCAGGATCAGTGCTTTGCCCACTCGCACTTCTTTGGGGGCGTGGCCGCAGGTGCAGAGTAAGAGGGATAATAAGAGCAGTGAAAGGAGCTTTGACATGGAGTAAAGCTAGGTTTTTTGCGATAAAGCGCCACCAGCCTCAGCGTACCCAGCCTACCCGTACACATCAGCCCTTCTTCCACTTCTTTTTCCAGGGGATCGCGTACCCAATCGTCACGCCACCACTAAAAAACGGCCTGGTACCGGTACCTTGATACACCAAGGTGTCGTCATTAATAGGAAAAGGGTCGATCTCTGATGCCGGCAGATAGTTTTCGAAAACAAGCTCCGGCGAATGCGTAAGGTAAAACCCAAAGGTGACCCCGAACCGAAGTTGGTAGGCGACCGATAAGTCAACAAACAGTTTACCGTTTTGGTAGACAAACTCTTCGGCAGTGTCAATCGCTGCCCATGCCGTTATAATTTTTCCAACGCCCACTTTTGTAATAAAGCCCAAGTCCGTCGAGTAACGGTAATCGATACCGATCCCCTTTATCCCTTCAAAACTGTACACATTTCCCCCAACTTCCCGGTGATAACTGACCCCAAGACCATGCTGTTTGTTTATCCGGTAGCCAAGTCCCGCTTGCAACTGACTAAGGGCACTGTTTCCAAGGATGATACCCCCAATATTGACGTCTGCGTATATTTTGTCTACGAGGCGGGTCTGCCCAAATCCGGTGGTCTGTAGCAGCAGGAACAGTAAAGTCGATAGTAACAATTGTCTATTCAAGGGGCTAGTTTTGTGATTAATTTGCAAAGCATTTAATACAAGACAAATAAGCAGGGAATATCTTACCCAAGGATAGCCCTTTTAACATAATTGTACGGAGTGGTTAAGTTAGAGTCGGCCTCCAGCTTGAGCTGTTATTTATTGAAGTTACCGATCCCCCCTCGCGATTAACCAGGCTTTCAACCACTATATTTAACCGAGCGAAGAAGGTATTAATATTGATCAGCTGACTGTACCTTTTCCTTGCTGACCGAGTACGGTAGGGCTTCCGCCTCACTTCCCCATTCCCGGTTTGGTTCCGCTCCCATCCGAAAGCTGACTTCTCCTCCGACCATGACGTCACCGTATCGTAAGTAAGTCTTCCCGTAAGGAGCGCCGTTTAGATTGGCAGCTTGGATATATGGGTGGTCCGCAGTGTTGTCTTCTGCCGTAATGATAAAAGTATTGCCGTTCTGCAATTGAAGGGTAACTCGATCGAAGAGCGGGCTGCCAATTATGTATTGGTCGGTACCTGGCGCTACGGGATAAAAACCCAGGGCGCTGAAGACGTACCAGGCGGAGGTCTGTCCGTTGTCCTCGTCCCCACAGTAGCCGTCGGGCGTGGCTTGGTAGAGTTTAGTGAGTACTTCGCGTACCTTTTCTTGGGCCTCCCAGGGCTGGCCAGCGTAGTTGTATAGGTAGATCATGTGCTGTACCGGTTGATTACCGTGGGCGTAGTTCCCCATGTTGACGATCTGCATCTCCCTAATCTCATGAATGGTGAATCCGTAATAGCTGTCGTCGAATTCGGGGGGCATCTCAAATACCTTATTAAGTTGGCCGATGAATTGTTCTCGGCTCCCCATCAGGTTGATTAGGCCCGCCACGTCGTGAAAAACCGACCAAGTGTAATGCAGACTATTTCCTTCGGTGAAGGCATCCCCCCACTTGAGGGGATTGAACGGTTCCTGGAAATTGCCGTCCTTGTTCTTACCCCGCATCCATTTAGAGGCGGGGTCATAAACGTGGCGATAATTCATGGCTTGCTCCTGGAAGCGTTCAACTAGCTCATCACGGTCAAGGGCCGCGGCCAGCTCGGCAATAGCCCAGTCGGCGTAAGCATATTCCAGGGTACGAGCGGTATTTTCCCTGATACCGACGTCGTAGGGGACGTAACCCAGTTCATTGTAGTACTCCAGCCCCGCGCGGCCAACGGAGTTGACCGGCCGGCCGTCAGGTTCCGTAGCGTTCTTAAGCACGGCTTCCAGTAAGACCCGCGCCGTAGCGGTGTCGACGTTGCCCTTCAGGAAAGCATCGGCTACAATGGGAGCGGAGTTGGAACCGATCATGCAGTCACGGTGCCCAGGGCTGGCCCACTCTGGTAACCAGCCCGACTCACGATAGGTGTTGGCCAGCCCGGCCATGATCTGCTCGTTCAATTCCGGGTACATCAGGTTGAAAAAGGGAAAGACGGCACGGAAGGTGTCCCAGAAGCCATTGTCAGTGAACATATAACCCGGCACAACCTCACCATTGTAAGGGGAGTAATGGACAATTTCCCCAGCAGCACCAATCTCATAAAATTTACGGGGAAAAAGCAG
>JBCDGT010000681.1:0-2853 GCA_038750915.1 Bacteroidota bacterium | reverse complement strand
TATGTTAAGTAGGTGTTTGTAGAGAATTTCTCCAGGGTCATTGTAGGGTAGGGGGGGCATCGTTTAATTTCTATTCCTTACCTTTTGATCGAGAATTACTGAATCTATTTTATGAGTGAGATGTCACCAACACCTGCTGAACCTCCTGTACTGTTAGTGATACTTGGTGTTCTGACTATTATAGGCTTAGTAATATGGGGAGTAGAATATCTTTTCGATCTAGACTATGTTCGTCAGGGGCTCACTGATTATTTGGGAGGATGGGCTGTTCCAGTAGGGATTCTAGTTCCGGGAGCCATTGCTGGGTGGATCATTGGGAAGCTATTGGATTGAGTAGGAAAAGGTTTAGTGCATAACCATTTTTGCCCATAATTTATATTATGTTAAGTAAGGTAACGTTTGCCAACATTAACTACCCCGATCCTCCGACAGCGGAAAGTTCAAGGCTTATATCAATCACCGGCTAATTTGGTCAGAGTGAAATGGGATCCTTTCTCATCCTCGCCACAACTATCCGCGAAGTCTTTACCCGGTTTCGGCCTCCCCACTGCCCCACCCTACCCCCACCAGTGGCACTTCCAAAACAACGGCTACGTAATCGACGTACCTTCTGGGGAGAATGCCTCAAAGCGGGGTTTGGACACGAAATAGTTCATCTATGCGTCTAATTGCACACAAATTAGACAAGTTGTCTACAGTCCAAGGAAATTTTACCGAACTATCAGCAAACAATAGCGTTAGGGCCAAAATCATTTGCTGTCAGTTACTACACATTTGCAAAAGCCTGTGGTGCCGAACACCAAGGGTGCGAAACAAAAAATGATTGTTATCATACAAATCTTGTGGCATAGAGTTAGCCATTTTAAGGAACTTTAAGTACTTTTGCGCAACAGTATTTAGTCTAATTCTAAATTACTGATTTCTAGTTACCGCCCTTTCAATAAATCACCCACGACAAGGGTAAATGAGTAGCTTCTTCTTACCATTAAAGTAATAGATATGTTTAAACGCTATAATCCGTTGGGATTTGTCCTCGCCTTCTGCATGCTTTTCACGATTTCGTGCAATAACGATCCGTGTGATGACCTTAACCTGCCAAATGGTTTCACCTGTGATGATGGTAATATTACCTGTAACACCACCTGTAGCACAGGTGAGGTATTGTCCGTAAACTGTACCTGTATCGTCGATGCTTCGACCATCACCCCCGACCCTTGTGCTGGCACAACCGCGTGTGAGGATGGTTTCGTTAAGGAAGCCTCGACTTGTAACTGTATAGAGATCATGCCTACGACCGTTGTGGACGTGAATCAGGGTTTCCTGGCTAGTAGCTTGGATGCTTTTGGTCCATTCACCCTCGTTAACGACTTTATGGCTCCCTCCTTTTACGACATTGGGGGCGTACTAGCTCCCGGAGCCTACAACGGTCAAATCAGAAGAATTGCCCAGCTGCAGGAAATTGTGGATTCTTCCCGCAACGAGCCTATCCGTTGGGATATCGCCAACGCTATTGAGGTTGGTGGCTTGCCCGACGTTTTCGCGAGCCCTGCCGCTCAAAATACGGCTACCAGCTCTTCCGACCTCCGTTCTAAAATTGACGAATTAAACTTCGACAATGGTGACCAATCCGTCGCCGACGCCTTTGCTGACCTAGCTGATAGTCTCGTCCTCTCTTCTCAGGCCAATTTCACGGTAACCGCTGCCAACGGTTTTGCCGGTATGATTACGACTGGTTCTACCAAACGCCACGTGAGTACTAAAGGTCTGGAGTACATTCAGATCCTGGAAAAAGGCATGTATGGACCACTACTGTACGATCAGATGGTAGACGATTACCTACGCCTCAGTCAGTCTGGTCCAGACAACCCTTCCGGTAATAACGAGTCCGCCGTAAGCAACTATGCTTCCCTCGGTACAGATCGCCAGCACCGCTGGGATGAAGCTTTTGGGTACCTCGGTGCCAACCCCGACACCTACCCCAACGCCAGCAATACCTCTAATGGCGACGGTTCTTTCTTGGCCAACTACATCTTTGACTACAGCGACGAAGCCGAAGCCGCCTTCGGCATCAACTTCGCTCAGCGCATCATGGACGCCTACATTCTCGGGCGCTCCGTCCTGAAAGCGGGAGAAGGTTTCGGTCCTACCAACGAGAACGTCGACGAGGCACTACTCGAAGCTTGCCGTCAGGACATTAAGTTGTACGTAGAGGCCGGTATTGCCGCCGCCGCCTTCCACTACCTCAACCTGGCCATTGATGACGTGACTGACGAGGATAAACTGCACCACCTGTCCGAAGCCTATGGCTTTATCTACTCACTCTCTTTTAACTCCGAAGGACGGATGACGGAAGCGGAAGCTTATGACGTACTCGAAGAACTTGGCTGGCCCAGCGATAACCAGACCTTGACTGGCGTTTACGACATCAACCTCTGGGAAATCACGGATGAACAAATGGAAGCCGCTCGCGTTAAGCTCAACGGTTCTTTCCCCGGGTTCATCGACGTACCGTTCTAGCAGACAACAGTTTCCGTTAATACGCATCATCCCCCATTTAACGGTTACACGTAAGGCGCTAAAGACCATTCCTTTATCGCTAAATTTCGGTTGCCGGTCGTTAGTTATTCCCACGAGCAACTAACACCGGCAATCGATTTATTAGGCTGGTTAGTGAGGAACTTCCCCAGACAACTATGCCCTCCGGATGACCCACAGCAATGCATTAACCATAAATTATCAACGATGAAAGGAATTTTGAAACTTGGGCTACTGTTACTGGTCGGCGTCCCCTTGGTAATCACCTCGTGTACCGATGATGACGACATGACCACGCCCATGATGCCGGACCCTGGG
>JBCDGT010000680.1:0-2856 GCA_038750915.1 Bacteroidota bacterium | reverse complement strand
CTGCGGACTAGTTGGCCATTTAGGTTAATGACTTTAAGGCTGACCGGACCGGCCTGGGTCGTCTCGTAGGTGAAGCCAATTTCGCTGAAAGCAGGGTTGGGCATAGCCGTGAGCTTCAACTGTGGATTGAAGGCTAACTCGGGAGTACTGTTAACCAGGTCCCCGCAGAAATCCGCAGCGCCAACCGCACCACCGTTGATACCAGCAGTAGCAGATTGGGAAGCCGAATCGTAGCAGGGATCGAAAGCACCACCAATAAAGTCAAAGACGTAATCGCTCATGAGTTCGGGTACGAATTCGTTGAAAGTGCTGTCTTCTACCATGATGTTGGTAATACCAATGGAGTCCCGGAAGAGGAAGGCTTCCCGGGCGTACTTAATAAGCGGAGTCCGGTCGGGTACATTATTCAACTCTAGTACTTCCTCATAGTGGGCGTCAGCTACATCACCGGTCAGGGCCTGCTGAAAGACGGGGCTATACATGTTGGGCTGGGTGATAGAATCGAAATCGGCGTAGTGATCCAGTACGTCTTGCGTCCAGTGGATGTTGTTGTTGCTCATCGTTACGCTGGCTCCGTCTACTAGGGTATCCAGGGAGAACACGTAAATTTGATCGTTAAGACCATTGATCTGCTCGTCGGCGATGGACGGGGCCGACCCCATGATGTTGGGGTTCTGGATGAAGTTATTGTAGATAACGGCTTCTTTAGTATTGTTGAGCTGGATGAAACCGTGGCGGCCTACGTGGTTAAAGACGGTATTGCCGCTAAATTCGAAGTAATTGAGGGCCGTCTGACGGAAACCAATGTAGAGACGGTCCAGTACGTTGTGGACAACGTTACCCTTGATGACGATCGAATCTACGGGGCCGATACGGGGCGTTACCAAGCGGCCATTACCCTGGAAGCGTTCGTAGTCACCCAGGTTATAGATGTGGGAATTGGTGATGAATACACTCTCATGCTGGCCTTCTGAACGTACCAGTGCCTGCCGTACTTTGTAAAGCACACAGTTGTTAAAGCTATAGCGGACGCTGTCTCCACCGCCCCGCAGTAGGGCGACCTCATAGGTAGAATTAGTGGGGCCTTCGTAGCCCATTTCAATTTCGAGGTTGTCGAAGCTGACGTCAGCCGAGCCCCGATAAACGTCTGGCAGGTTGGTAGTACCCGTGGGGCTGCGCCGGCCAACGAAGGGGCGTCCCATCATCTCCGTATCGCCGTAAGCGCCAAAAAAGACATCAAAATCCCAGAGGACACGCTTAGAGAAATAGTAAACACCACCGGCCTCCAGCAAGTAAGTATCGTGGGCTTGGTCCCCATTTTCGAGGGTGTCTGCCTCCACGTACTGGTCGATGTAAGTGAAGATGAAGCCATCCTCATCCACCAGGTTGGCGGGGACCTCAACGGAATTTTGGGCCTGTAGCCCCGCGAGGCAACAGCAAGCAAGGAGGAAAAGGTAAAATCTGATCATAGTATAACGAGTTAATTGCGTTTCAAGCAAAGCGATTAAAAGGAATGAGTAGATAGCGGAGGCAAGCTTATCCATCCTTGGGTAGGAACCTGACCTCAACGCCGACCGTGGCGGTAGTACAGTAGGTAGCGCGGTTGGTCTCGAACCGTTCGTTGCGGAAGAAAGTCACGTCCTGTTGATTAGTGAGGTTATTCAAGTTGAGAAATACATTGACCCGGCGACTGAAGCGGTACTTCATGGCGGCATCCATGCGCCAAAACTCTCGGTCGAAGCGGTCTTTATCGGCATTGGCGCTGTAGCCAGTTAGCTTGGTACCCTGATACGCTGCCGATATCCGCGCAGAGAAACCGCCAGCATCGTAACCTAAAGAAGCGTTGAGAATCTGTTCGGCCTGCCCGATTAGGTTAGCTTCCCGTTGGACGGGGAAGGTGAGGGTTTCACAGATGGGAGGAAGTCTTGGGGAGGGTCGCCTGCAGTTAGTCTCTAGGCGGAAGTTATTGATGGTGGTATTGGACCAAAGGCGAGCGTAGTTGAAATTGAATACTAGATTCTTCAGGACACCGGGTAGGAAGTTCAGGTTAGTCTGTAGGTCGAACTCAATGCCGTACACCTGGCTTTCAGGAGAGCTATCGTAGGTAGTTAGCCGAGCTCCATCATATGTGCCTAAGGGCAAGCCGTAAAGCAGAGCAGTGGTGCTGTCCACCGCCGTAATAAAAGGATAAAAGGCGTCTTGAATGTCTTTATAAAATCCGCCGACGGAAAGGAGACCGAACTTGCCGGAAAAAGCAGTTAGGAATAAGTCGTAATTCGTTGATATGGACGGGCCTAGATTTGGATTGCCTCGATTGACGGTGATATCGTTATTCAAGTTAACATTCGTTGATGGAATGATGTAGTTGAAGTCCGGCCGGGCAATGGTCGTGCTGTAAGAAGCGCGAATGTCGAACCAGTCCAGCGGTTTGTATTTCAGGTGGAAATGTGGCAAAAACTTACCGTAAGTCTGTACGGCATTACGGTCCTCCACCGCGCCTACTTCCCCCCAATCGCCGGATAAGGAAGCAAAAACGGCATTATAGGTATTATCATTACTTTCGAAGCGGAAGCCGGGAATGATGGTAAGCTGTTCGCCCAAGTTGAACTTAAACATGGCGTAGCCTGCTAGCATATTCTCGGTCAGATCATAATTATTAGTCACTCCAAAACGCTCTTCCCGGTACTGATCGCGGAATAAGCGATCAAACCGGCGCAGAATTTCCTCATCGAAGCTGTAGAAAAGGTCTACATTCTGGCCGTTATTATTTTCGATGGAAAGGACGGCCTGCCAGGCCTGAATTAGCCCTGCCAAATACTGGGCCTGATGGTCCCTTGGCAGGGTTTGGGACCGGGT
>JBCDGT010000679.1:0-2861 GCA_038750915.1 Bacteroidota bacterium | reverse complement strand
GGGCATGACTGTCGTCCTTGACCTGAAGGGTATTTGGAAAGGTGGGGACTCCCGGCCATCCTTAAACAAGAAGAGATTGACTAAAAAACAAATCAGTAGCGGTTCGCTGACGCTATCCGCTGGTAAGCAACGGTTGACCTTTTGATGCTTTGCTGTTAATAATTTTTCTTGCACCTGCGGCCGCGCCCAAGTGCTTCAATTACTCCGTCCTCGAATCTCCTCGTTCCCAAACCGCCGCTGCCGTGGATTAACCTCTTCATTACCAAAGCGGTACGCTAGGGATAAGCGGAAGAAGCGGTTGCTAGGGAAAGCCACGAAATCATGTTCTACGCCATTGATGGTGGAGGAAGCAGTACGCGGACTAGCGTTGAATAAATCATAGCCACCGATGGATAAGGTCATGCCGGGGAGGAGTGATCGGAACTGAAGCGTAAGGTCGAGTTGGTGGGCTTCCCCCAGGCGGTAGATATTGGTGTTATAGGCGGAGTTGTACCAGAAATTCACTTCGGCACTGATGGTCCGGTCGGTATTAAGGTGAAACTGTTGGTTGAGCGAAGCGTACCACTCGCTGCCGTTATTGAGTTGAATGGTTTCTGCCGGATCGAGCTTTTGCGAAAAGCTGTAATTATAGAAAATAAGGCCGCGACCGTGCCACCAGGGCGTGACTTCAAAATTATAACTACTCATCAGCGAGGCTCCGTTTTCACTAAAAAGATTTTTGTAGGTGATGGTCTGCTGTTGGGTAGCGTCGTCGAGATCAAAGAGGAAAGAGAAAGCATTTTGGAGACGACGAAAGGTAAGGGTGGTCGATAGTTTGGACCGGAAAGTGTGGTTCAACTCAAAATTATAAGCATAAGAGGGTAGAAGAAATGGATTTCCTCGCTGAGAACTCTGGCCACTTAGGAAGGTCCGTGCCGGATTGAGTTGATGGTAGGATGGACGATTGATGCGTCGGCCAAAATTGAGAGAGAAAATCTGGTTGTCGTCTTTGGCGTACCGCAGGTAAAGCGTGGGGAATAATTTACCGTAGTTAGTGCGATAGACCGGGAGTGGTTCTCCAGCTTCCGTGGCGATGCCTTCTGTCTGAGTAAACTCCGCCCGCAAGCCGAACTGTAGCTGCCAGTATTCGCCGAGGCTTTTACGTCCGTTGAAGTAAATGGCTTGGATTTTCTCCTGAAACTGGAAGGTGCCCGAACGCTGACCGTCACTGATCGGGCTACCGGTTTGGAGGGCGAAGTTATCTAGGGCATAATCAGTTTTGCTGCTGCTGGCCTGACCGCCGTACTCGAAGTGGAAGGTAGGGAATGGGTGGACTACATCGAGCCGTGCACTCAGGTTGTCGATGTCATTAGCGGCTACGCCTAGGTTGGCGAAGTCGGTGCCAATACGATTGAAATTCGGGTCAAAAATTTCGGAAAAGACTTCATTCTCGCTGTTGAGTCGGTAATCCAGCAGGTCAAGATTGAGGGTAATGCGGCGGCCGAGTGTATCGAGCTTTTGGTCAACGTACACGTTGTAGCTGGCGTTGGCTCCGTCTTGATCAAAGCGAACGTCGTTTGCCTGCAGGAAGCTAATGGGTCGGTTATCGGCATCGGAAATAGTAGTATGGAGATCATCGGTCTGCCGGGGATGAAAGAATGCGCCCAAGTATTGTAGCCCAAGGGTGGTGTTCGTAGCTGGGCGGTAATCAAACTGTACCCGCGAGGAAAAGGAATTTAATTGCCGGTTTTGTCGGGATTCAATGCGTTGGGGGCGTTCGCTGTACTTAGGTCCCACAATCTGTAAAAAGTATTGGTTGCCGCCGCGGTAAGTGCCGTTGACCAATAAGCTGACCTTATTCTTCTGGTAGTTGAAGTTGTTATTGAGGGTGCCCCAGCCGTAGAGTGCCTGGTTGTAAGTGGCCGCTAGCTGGTTACTCCATGCATTTTGCCGCAAACGCCTGGTAATGAAGTTTACAATTCCGCTGTTGCCCGCCGCCGCATAGCGGGCGGATGGATTGCTGATGACTTCGATTTCTTTGATGTCGCTAGCCGAGAGGGATTCGAGGAATCCGCTGAGTGCATCGCCAGTAAGCTCCAGTAACCTACCATCAATGGCGATTCGAACGGCGCTGCGGCCCAACATGTTGATCTGACCGTTGCGTAAGACCAGACCAGGTACGACATTGATCGATTCCAGCACGTTTCCGGTTTGGGCTAGTAGACTGTTTTCGATGTTCACCACCGTCTTATCCAGCTCCCGCCGGATGGTGGGGCGGGTAGCGACGACCTCCACGCTCGATAACTCAGCTGCTTGGTGGCCCAAGAATATAGCCGATAAGATGGTATCCTTACTCAGGGTAACTACTTGTATTGACTTCGCATAGTTCAGGTGAGTTACCGTGAGTTGGTAGGTTCCTGTAGCGACTGTAAAGGCAAAACCGCCAGTTGTATCACTAATAGTACCCTGCAGAAATTGTCCGTCCGGATTAGAGAGAATGACGTTAGCGTAAGCCGTTGGCCCATCAGGACTTTCAACTACACCGCTCAAGTTAAATTGAGCCAGGCAGTAGTAGGGGAGGAACAGAGAAATGAGGAGGACAGGGCGCATCGTAAATGGAGGTTTTGCTTGGCTGAAGCAGTGATTTACTGTTCATGACTCCACAAGGGTAGGGCCGTCCGTAACGGTATTTTGGGAAAGTCGCTGAACTACGCACAAGTGTATAAGGATGGGTAAAACTGGTATTCTTATACACTTAAGTGGCGTTCTTATACTATTGATAAAGCAGAAGAAGGTGACCGGTTAACTTTAGCAGCAGATACACTACTTATGATTTCCTCCTTTAATGGTCGTTTTCTCCGCCCGGGCCGGCACCTGCTCTT
>JBCDGT010000678.1:0-2864 GCA_038750915.1 Bacteroidota bacterium | reverse complement strand
TGGTCAGCTTCGGCGTTGCTCCGGCGATGATCTACTATGTTTTGCTGTGCATCAGCTTTGGGGCGGAAGCCGTTTATCCTATACCAGACGCTGCACCTGCGGCCGCGCCTTCCATCATTTGGCTTTGGCCTGCTGCTCCGGCCCTACTCATTGCCCTTTTCTCCGCCCTGCGCCTAGCCAAATTCAACCTGGATACTCGGCAGACAGAAAACTTCATGGGGGTTGCCACCCCGACCAGTACCGTTTTCGCTACTGGGCTAATGCTCATCTACGCCCTTGATCCCTTCGGCTGGGCGGAGTATGTGCTTAGTCCCTGGGTACTCTACCCTTCCATCATCGCTTTTAGCTACCTACTTGTGAGTGAGCACCCGATGTTTTCTTTTAAGATTAAAGGCGCGCGGTGGGCCGGCAACGAGTCGCGAATTATCTTTGCGCTTCTTGCTCTCGTCCTGCTGCTCACGCTACGGACGGCGGCCTTTCCGTTCATCGTCGGCGTGTACCTGATCATCAACTTGATTGCTCCGCCGAAATCTTCCGCTTCATGAAATTTCTCGCCCACATCAACATCATGCCCAAAGCCGAATTGCTGGACCCTCAGGGCAAAGTGGTCGTCAAAAATCTTCCGAATATCGGTATCGCCGGCGTCAACGACGTTCGTATCGGTAAGCACGTCACCCTAAGTCTGGAAGCCAAAAACGCTGACGAAGCACACGATAAGGTGGAAAACGCCTGTAAGAAGTTGCTCGCCAACGTTATTATGGAGAGCTATGATTTCGTAGTGGAAGAAGTTTAGTGAATTGGTCGTTGGTAATTGGTAGTTAGTAATTGGTAGTGAAGCTACTAAATACCAACTACCAACTACCAATTACCAATTACTAGAATTTTGCGCGGCCGCAGGTGCAAGGTTACAGAACCCAGGAGCCAATAACTATTTTCCTAGTTCCCAGTTTCTAGCTCCTAAACCCTCCCTGCCCTCCAGGTGTTTTCTAGGTATGAAAACTCCAGAAAACTACAATACTCTTACGCCGGAAGAAGAGCGCATCATTGTTCGAAAAGGTACGGAGATGCCCTTCACGGGAGAGTACAATAACTTCAAGGTGGATGGTGTCTTCGTTTGTCGCCGTTGTGATGCTCCGCTGTACGACAGTAAAGACAAGTTCAGCAGTGGTTGTGGCTGGCCGAGTTTCGATGACGAAGTACCGGGTGCCATCCTGAAAGAACGGGATGCAGATGGCCGTCGGGTAGAGATCATGTGCAATAATTGTGGTGGCCACTTGGGCCACGTTTTCACCGGGGAACGTTTCACGAAAAAGGATACCCGCCACTGCGTTAACAGCCTTTCGATCCGTTTCATTTCGCGCGAGAAATACGAAGCGCAGGAAACACCAAAATGAAAGGCTATACTCTGGTTGGCCAGCGGGTGCTTCTGGGGTAGAGAATATCATTTTCGCCAGCTACCGGGAGTAATCAGTGCGAGAACGGGCTTTGTTGGCGGTAAAGCGGTAGCGCCTACTTATCAGCAAGTATGTTCAGAAAACACCGGTCATGCAGAAACAGTCGAGGTGGTCTATGACCTGCGCAAGCTGACTACTGAAGCATTACTTGTAGAATTTTTTACCCTGCACGACTTCACGGAAGATCGGTCCGAAGATGGGGGACAGTACCGCTCTGCCATCTTTTTACCGCGGCACGAACCACACGGCTTAGCGCAAGAAAAGGTAGCCCTAAAAATGTTAGCCACACTGCGAGAGGAGGGCATGATTCCAACTACGCAGCTGCGCTGGGAGGAGCATTTTTATCCTGCAGATTCCCGTCACCAGCAGTACTGTTCAACGCGTGGAATCGTCCCAAAAAAGCGAGAAATGGAAGCGGTGAGAGAAATTTTAACATTTAAATAATACTTTTTTTACCCCTTCTTTTCCCGACTAGAGGGTAAAAGATTATTTCGTTAAGCGCTAATCTGCCGTTGGAAATAAGGAAAAGAACGGAATCAAGCACCGTGTTAGCCGATTTTTTAACATTTGAGCGAATAGCGATGCGAACCAGCACCGGGAATTAAGCTTTGGAAAACAGCCGTTTAGCCCCTAAAACCTTGTCTGGCGTTGTTCTTTGCCCCTACCTTTGCCTCATAATCGTTGGCTGGCGTTCGCGCTGGCCAATGTTGTATACCCCCAGAAATCATCTCCCCAGGATGATATGAAATGCTGACCGAGGAGCCACTCTCATGAACATTAACCCGTGGCGTTGAGCCGGTCAGTGATTATTTAACGAAATCATTTTGAATGAGCAAGCTACTTATGTGCTTGTGGCTGACCTGCGTTTTTACTATGGTCTCCAGCACAACAGCTAACTCGACCGACACCAGTTTTTCTAACCCATCGACAGACCCCACCACTGAAATCAGCCGCCGCCTGGCGGGCCTCCAACTTCCTCTTACTGCTCCTGCCTCCGACGCTCACCTGCGACGGAAGCTTAAGGATTACCTTGGTAACGGTAGCGAAAGTACCGAACGGATGTTGGGACGCGCAAACCAGTATTTTCCCGTTTTTGAGTACTACCTCGAGAAGCACGGAATGCCGGAAAGCCTGAAGTACTTAGCGGTGGCTGAATCGATGTTAGTTCCCCGTGCTGTATCCGGTGCTAAAGCCGTCGGCCTTTGGCAACTGATGCCTGCTACTGCTCGAGGTATGGGCTTACGTGTCGATAACGTAGTGGATGAAAGAATGGACCTTTACCGCTCCACCGAAGCGGCGGTAATTATGCTCAAAGAATTGCACCAGCAATTTGGCGATTGGCACCTTGCCCTGGCGGCTTATAACTGTGGTCCCGGCCGGGTACGTCGTGCGATCCGCCGTGCGGGTGGG
>JBCDGT010000677.1:0-2872 GCA_038750915.1 Bacteroidota bacterium | reverse complement strand
CCAAGGGGATATTTGACTACCAGCAGCGGAAAGAAGAAGGCCTTGAGGTGGTACAGATTTATTATTCGGGCGCCGGAGCGCGGGTGCAAAGAAGGTGGTGGAGAATTAAAGCTTGGCGCAAAGCCATCCTAGCGTTGGAAGGCTGGCGCCCTACCCTATTGCACGCGCACGTATTAATCGATGGTGGCATCATCGCGTCTTGCTTAGGCTTTTGGTGGGATGTCCCCTACCTTATTTCGGCTCACTCGAGCCGCTACCTAGAAGCCACCTGGCCAAAGCGCTACGATATAGACCGCTTTCTGGCTAAATGGTCCATTCTCCGGTCGAGTGCAGTACTACCGGTAAGTCACGCCCTACGTCAGGCCCTAGTAAGTCAAGGCTTTAAGGCTACTTTCCGGGTGATTCCGAACCTAGTGGATGACCAAAAATTCTTACCGCCCGCCACGGAACGACACTCACAGCAGCCCTATACCCTCTTTCATCTCTCGGATTTCAGTCAGCAGAAAAACCTCCCCCTGTTGCTCGCCAGTTTTGCCCAACTGGCGCCCTACCATCCAGGAGTACGCTTAATTATCGCGGGTAATGGTCCAACCAAAAATCTGAGGAGGTGGAAAGAAGCACATCCTGCTTTTTCCGAACGCATCCATATCCTGGGTTCGCTCAGGCAAGAACAAGTTATCAGCCATTTACAACAAGCTGATCTCTTTGTCCTCAGTTCTCGCGTTGAAACCCAGGCCATTGTGGTAATGGAGGCCCTCCTTTGTGGGCTTCCGGTAGTAGCCACTCGCAGTGGTGGTCCCGAAGAGCTATTTGCCAATACCTCCGATGGAACCCTGGTAGGGAAACATAATCCTCAAGCCTTTTCTACCGCTATTGCCCAGTGGTTGACGAAGGGGCCAGAACAGCTTGTTACCCGAATCGCGCGGGCAGAGGTGGCGCATAAACGGTTCAGTCAGGCAAAAAACCGAAAACAGCTCTTCACTCTCTACCAAGATGCCGTAGCCCGGCACCTTGCAAACACCACCAATACCTGAGCTTTTATGTGTGGAATTCTTGGCATCATCCGTCCGGGAGCTTCCCGCGCAGCCCTCCAACAAGCAGGGCAACTGGCCCGGGCCTGCCTGGAACACCGTGGCCCGGATCAAGAAGGCACCGACCAGGAGGACGGCTGGTATCTTTCCCACCACCGTCTAGCCATTTTCGATGTTTCTTCCGCCGGGCGACAACCCATGTCACGCGTTTCCCTACGGGTCGTATTCAATGGGGCCATCTATAATTTTCCGGAATTAAAAGAGGAGTTGACCCGCCTGGGGCATCAATTCAAAACGGAAACGGATACGGAGGTCATCCTGGCCGCCTACCAGGAATGGGGCACCGATTGTTTTACGCGTTTCAACGGTATGTGGGCGCTGGGCATCATCGATACGGAACGCAACGAACTAGTTTTGAGCCGGGACCGCTACGGCATTAAGCCTCTCTACACTTACCAGGACCATCAACAACTTGTTTTTGCCTCCGAACCGAAGGCCATCCACTCCCTTGTTCCAGTGACTCAAGCCATAAACCGAGCCATAGCGTTCGATTTTCTCATCAATGGTTGGCAAGATCACCGGCCGGAAACCCTCTGGGAACATATTCATCAGTTTCCTGCCGCGAGTTATGCGGTATACAGCTTATCCGAACAACGCATAACTGAAGAAAAGAACTTTTATCAATTTCCAATACTCGACCAACATAAATCCGTACCAAAGCAATGGAAAGAACAACTACGAGACCTATTCCAGGCCAGTGTACAACTTCGTACCCGCTCTAACGTAGGTTATGGTCTCACGTTATCCGGTGGCATGGACAGTTCCAGTATTGCCGGTGCGATCGCTAAGCACGGAGGCCAAAAGCCTACTACTTACTCGGCACTATTCCCCGACACCCCTTTCGACGAGTCCCCCTTCGTAAACGCGGTAACTGACTTCACCGGCTTTGAAAACCGTCCCTTCTATCCTGATTATGCTCAATTTATTACCGATGCCGATGCTTGTGTAGTTAAGCAAAGTCAGCCATTGGCCTCCGCTGCCGTAGTAAGCCATTTTGGCCTGATGCGTACCCTCCAACTAAACGGAGAAAAAGTCCTCCTGAATGGCCAGGGCGGGGACGAAATTGGAGCAGGCTACGACAAGTTTCTGCTGGTGGTTCTGCGCAACGAATGGCAGCAACTACCGATGACGAGCCTTCTTATTCTGAGAAACTTAGTATTCGGCCAAGGGCTAAGCCTACGCAAGGTGCTGAATCGACTGCGGTCCCGCCAGCTCAATGCTGTCCCGCAAGCTATTTGGGGATCAACCCCTTCCCAAGTCAACGTTAAGGGGTTCTTCCGGAGGCCCGATCAAGACGTATACAATACCAGTATTAATCTCCTCCAGCAGGTTGGTCTACCGAGCTTGCTACGCCACGAAGACCGTAACACCATGGCCTTTGGGCTGGAAAGTAGAACCCCTTTTCTGGATTACCGATTGGTCGATTTTACGTTAAGACTGCCCTCCTCCGTAAAACTGGCCCGGGGAATTCGAAAAAGTGCCTTTCAGCAAGCCTTCTCGAATTACCTTCCCACGCTGGTAAAAGAACGTAGAAATAAACTCGGTTTCGCCACCCCTCAAGAAAAATGGATGGTCGACCACCAAGCATTTTTCCTAAATACTATACAAGCTTACGTAAGCCAGACCAACGATTACTTAAGCCCAACAGCCTTATCCTGGAGCAAAACAGTATTAGCTAAACGGCAGTATCATCATTTTGCCCAGGTTTGGCGATTATGGGCTTGGGCCCATTTCTGCATAATCAATACCGATTAAGTACTTTTGTCGTGGGTTATATTAGT
>JBCDGT010000676.1:0-2877 GCA_038750915.1 Bacteroidota bacterium | reverse complement strand
CCGGCGGTTCCGAAAACACTAAGTCTATTTCGGTAGCGGAAACGACCGTTGCGGAAGTGAGTTCTGGAGCGGTTTCATCAACAGGAATACCCGCTGCGGATACGGATAGGTCATCAAAACTGAACTTATCAAAGCGGGTGGAGGTATAGCGACAGTCGATTTCGAAAAAATCTGGAGCTAGGGTATTAGTGGCTCCAAGGCTTCCCTGAAGCAGGTAGTCTGTCCCACCGGAATAATCTGCATCGAGCGACCAAATGCCCATTTCTCGTCGCAACCGAAAGCGAACGATGGCCGGGCTACTACCCAAAGTCCCGGTAGTTCCTTCTATTTGCCCCAGTTCGGTCCCGTCCGTGAAGAAAGTAGCCGAAAGGACGTCTTGGTCTCCAGAAACACCACCAAATTTAAGTTCCACCCCGCTGGTTACGCTGCCATTTGCCGGTGCTCCTTCCGTTAAGCGAATAGTGGTAAAATTACTAGCCGAAGGAGCAAAATCCATCTCCACCAAAAAAGAGTACACTAGGGTATCGGCCTCCGCACTTACCGGAGTACGCACGTAAAGCTGGGCCGGGTCTTCCCGAGCCTCATCCAGCAACCGCAATCGTCCTTCACTTACCGTAAATTTTCCCGTATCACCCAACCACTCTGGGTTAAGTAAGTCCCCGTCCGAAAAATCATCCAAAGTGGTTTGGGCGCGGCCGCAGGTGCAGAGCACGCTTAAAAAAAGAGCAAGCAAAATGAGGACCTTAGACTTCATTCCGCTAAGGTAAAGCCTCCATGCTATCCGTACGTAAAACACTATGCTTCTCTGGGTTACTCCATGGGCTCCGCGCCTCTACGTGAACAACACCTCATTTCTTCTTCCGCTTCTTACTCGCCTTAGCCAGCGGATTAAAAGCCAGGCATAAATCCAACCAGTAACCCAGAGCAATATCGTCCGCAAAGCCTTCAGGAGTTACGAAGACGTAACCACGCATTGGCCGACCGGTAAAATCCATGGGTAAGGTTACTTCTTTTTCGATTTCCTGAGCGTACGCTAATTCCCCAATTCTAGCCATCAATAAGCTGTCACCGTAGCGCTTATCGATGTGGAGGCCACAGAGCATTTTCCCGTCTACCAGAAAGCATTTGCCGCCCATCATGTATTAGCAGTGAACTCAACGGCACGTTCGGTTAGGAGATTACTGAGGCGATCGGCCAGAATTGGATCGTAAGCCATAATTTTTAATTTTTCCCGTCTTCGGCTGAAGCCCGGGGTACTTGTTAACGCACTATCATTTTTCCCGTAGCCACGGTAGTTTCCGTAGTGAGGGTATAGGTCAGAACTCCGGAAACGCCCAGTTCTTCCCGGTGAATAATTACTTGGTTCTCACCAGCTAAACCGTTCATTTGACGACGCCACAAGGGCCGACCTTTCAAATCATAAATCTGTAGTAATACGCTTCCTGGTGCAGCTAGTTCGAACGGAATCGTGGTAGATGCAATGACCGGGTTAGGGAAGTTCGGCAACAAGCGGTCGCGCCCATTCACCAAAGTACTAACCGAATTAGGCGGGCAGGCGGATATCGTGAAAGTATCCAACACCATCACCGTTGCCGTACAAGGAGTAGCTTCATTACCACTAGCGTCCACTGCTCCAATAACCGCGTATTCCAACGTACTACCAACAGTATCACAGTCCACCTGGACAATCTGCCCCAGCGGAGCCGTTACCTCTCCACAATTATCGGTTACCGTAAAAAGACT
Source organism: Bacteroidota bacterium (assembly GCA_038750915.1). Lineage (GTDB taxonomy): Bacteria > Bacteroidota > Bacteroidia > Chitinophagales > Saprospiraceae > Neolewinella. The sequence goes on along the minus strand of JBCDGT010000676.1, from coordinate 1,134 downwards.
ATTCTCATCATAACTACCTATGCCCTGATCATTGAGGTAGACCGTATCATTTAGACATGTCAACACCGGAAGCTCGGTATCATTAGAAGTGTAGACACAATTACAGTCATCGTCTACCGCATCATCCGTGCAGGAGTTACTGTCGTCGCAAGAGACATCACATTTTATGTCCTGGGTCCCTGTTCCTGTTACGGTGGCCGTTTGCCCACTACAAGCAGATTCCGCTTCCCAGGCTTGAGCCATGGTACTCGGAGGATTTGGTACTGAAGGGAGGGTATTAAAGACAAAGACGTTATCGGAATTTCCAATCGCGCGTACCTCCCAGCGCAACGAATCAACATCCCAAATAGCTTCTAATTGGAGGGTGGCATTGCGGTAAATATTACGCCGATTGCCGTCATCTCCGTCTAGTGTAAGTAATACCGGTCCGTTCGGATCAATACAATCACTATCAATCAAAAAGCCATCGGCCACCATTGGGTTGGTGTCACAGCCGGTGGGAATACCATCCATATCGGGGTCTTCTCCGTCATCGAAACCGGGGCAGGCATCGTTGTCGTTACAAACCCCGTCATTATCATCGTCTCCACCCAGATCGGCACAGGGGTCACCGCCCTGAGTAGCTTGTGTTCCCGGTCCGGATACCGTAGCGTTAGCGTTCGCCGCACCACAAAGACTGGTGGCTAGGTAAGGAATCGTATCGCTACTTGGCGGTTTTGGGGCAAAGTCTGAAGCCGCCGTGTAGAAGATATTACCGGGGATACCTACCTGCCAGGCCATTGCAGTAGCATCGTAAAAAATCTGGATTTGCGTATTCGATTCTGGAGGGGCATTATCCAGGTAAATATTCCGCCCCGTAGCATCCGTTCCGATGGAATCGAGGGTGATGGTAGCCCCAAGGCAATCTCCCGTAAACGTAATCGTCGTTTGCCCGCTCAGCGGAGCGGAAAGCAAGCCAAGAAGTAATGCGGAAATAGTAGTAAAAATTTTCATACATAATACTGATTGGCTTCGTAACGAAGCTGGTGTTCTTGAATACTTAGCACTTGCGAGTTTTAAGCGCCCACCATCATCGATGGCAGCACTAAGCCTTGCGGCAGATAATCCCGATTTCGTTTTGTACCCTCAGGATTT
>JBCDGT010000675.1:0-2878 GCA_038750915.1 Bacteroidota bacterium | reverse complement strand
TTTTCAACAAGCAAATTGACCTGGCAATGGTTCATTATTATGCTCTACCTAGGAATATTCCAAAAGCAGGTAACTGCACAAGCATTCGTAGGTAAGGCGCAAGCTAAGCATCGGGTTGTCGTGTTGACGGATATCGAAGCGGACCCCGATGATACTCAATCTTTAATCCGCTTACTACTTTACGCCAATCAAATCGATATTAAGGGTTTGATAGCGACGACTTCCTGCTGGCAGCGATCCGAGGTAAATCCAGCCTCCATCGAAAAAGTAGTTAAGGCCTACGAAAAAGTTCACACCAATTTATCCCGTCACGAATTCGGTTTTCCATCGGCAGCTAGCCTAATTGGGCTGATCAAGAGCGGCATCCCCAAGTACGGCATGAGCGGAGTCGGAAAAGAGATGGATTCCGAAGGTTCCGAATGGATCATTAAAAAATTAGAAGAAAAGGATGATAGGCCATTATGGATTTCCGTTTGGGGGGGCGTCAATACGCTGGCCCAAGCCTTGCACAAAATTCGCCGAACCAAAGCTCCGGAAGAAGCTAATCGACTACTGGCCAAACTGCGGGTGTACACCATTTCTGATCAAGACGACAGTGGCATTTGGATCAGGAATAATTTTCCGGAATTATTCTACATCGTCAGCCCGGGAGATAAGTATAATCGCGCGACCTGGAATGCCCTCAGCTCCGTTGTTGAAGGTATTGACAACCGCACTATTAGTAATGAATGGCTGGCGGAACATATCCAACAAAACCATGGCCCCTTGGGAGCGGCGTACCCGGATGTCGCTTGGGTAGTAGAAGGAGATACGCCCGCATTTTTATCCTTGGTTCCCAATGGGCTCAACGTACCAGAGCACCCGGAATGGGGAGGTTGGGGCGGCCGTTACGAATACTTTAAGCCCGATTTCAGCAAACAAGAAAGAGGCCACTCGGGAGTTCCATTCGAACCAGAAACCCGCAAGATTTGGACCGATGCCGAAGACAGCTATACTCCCTATATCTCTCGGCGTTTTGGCCGTACAATCCAGAAAGACACGATTTCTTTTAAGGGAAACAAAGTGACCTTGTGGCGCTGGCGGGACGACTTCCAACGGGATTTTGCCGCTCGGATGGACTGGTGTACCAAATCCTTCGATGAGGCCAACCATCCCCCAGTACCCGTTTTACTGCAGCAAGATAGCATAAGGGTCAACTCGGGGGAAGTTGTCAAACTCGACGCCGCCGGCTCATACGATCCCGATGGAGATAACTTAAGCTACCTCTGGTTTACTTATCCCGAGGCGGGAACTTACCGAGGTGAATTTGAATTGGAAGAACCAGAGAACGCCAATACGGTTCGTGGAACAGCACCAATTGTGGAAAAACAAGAAACACTCCACCTGATCTTAAGCTTGACGGATAAGGGCACACCTGCACTTACTCGCTACAAGCGCATCATTATTACTGTAATGCCGGAATAATTACGAAAAAGGTTTTCAAGGGGTTTAGGGAAGAAGGAGGGAAGCTCACGGCCGGACCTTTACCCCCCGGCCATACACTACCTTCATTCCCGCAGCTTCCAACCGCTGTCGGTATAGTTCCGCTGCTCGTTTTGCACTGGGGCGATCCGGGAACACCTCCCCCGTCCAAATGGCAAGGCGGCCGGGCTGGGGCCAGCTGTTGAGGCAATCAGTGGGGACCGTTTGAATAGTTGTGATGCCAGCAGCAACGAGTTCGCCTACGCGGAGGGCCGTTTTGCGTTCATTCAGTAGCGCATCAACGACAATGAAAGAACGACGTTCTACACTAAAGCCATTACAATCCAAGGGTTCCCCCGAATTAACGTCTTCTACGGCCAGGCTATCCTCCACTATTTCGGCCAATTCCCAGGTGCCCTCCTGGAAAGGGTCAGGGACTACGGGACGCACGCTTTCTTCGTAGCCGATCAGACCAAGTATGCCTACCAGTCCGAGTAGCACGGCGGCATTTAGCAATTGACGACGGGTTTTCCGACGCTCTGAGGGTGTCGGCCCGTAATCCGGGTCTTTACGGATGGCTTTAAGAATGGCCGTTTTCTTTCCGTATTTATCGAGGTAGTTATTGAAGGTATGGCCCGGTGTGGGAACCTCCTTGAGTTGTAGCCGGCCCCGCGCGGTCACAACGATCAAACCTAGCCCGTTTTTACGGCACTGCCGGCGCAGGGCCCGGTACTCAGTGGGTTTAGCAAAGGTATCCTCCCCGATGGCAATCCACTGTTCGTTGGCCGGATAGCGAGCCAACTGCTCAATGGCACCTACAGATTGTAGGCGACTCAAATCTAACCATCCTACTAATGCCGTTATGGCCGTACTTCCCAGCAAAAAGATGCCTAATAAAAGCACCGTATTGACGGCGTTGAAATACCACTGATAGCCCAAGGCGGCGGACAAGCCAGCAATAAGGCCAATCGTGATTAAACTTCCCGCCCAGCGTAGTTTTTCGGGGTCTTCTTTGAGCTTCAGCTGGTGGATGGTCGTACGGCTTTTAGCTTCCACCACCACTACGTAGGGCCGCTTGGCAGCGCGCAGAAAGGAGATGAAAACATCCGCCCTCTTTAATTTAGTGTACGCCTCCGTGGCTACGTAAGCCCGCTTCTGGCCGTAGTATTCCCGGTGCAGCCGCTCGGCAACCGAATTTTGTACAAAACGTTCCGTCAGGGTCTTTTTAGCCATGGAGCGCAATAATACCACAAATGTTTTATATAAGCAAAATCATTATTTAATCCTCGGCTCTCCACACTATTAATTGCACCTGCGATCGCGCCTAAACACTAGTATTTTGGGCGCCAACGCAGGTACTAAGCGAGGTGTAGAGAGCAAATATTTTATCAAATTTTTTGTTTTATAAATCTCACTA
>JBCDGT010000674.1:0-2882 GCA_038750915.1 Bacteroidota bacterium | reverse complement strand
GCTCTACCAAATACCCCGTTAGGTAATTGACGACCGCTTGTTGCTGATCAAGATCGGAATCTACCCATCCATTGCCGTAGGCCAACCACACGATACCGCTGAAGCCTAACCCGATGGCCGTCCACATCGCCGTCCATTTTAAGGCTTCCCGGGTACGGGGAACGTGGTCTTCCTTATTGAGTACGAATAGATCGAGAAACAATAGAAGCGTTACAAAAACGAAAAAGCCGATCCAGAGTAAGGAAGAGGACATCCAGGAGAGTTATGCTGCTTGTTTGGAAAAGAAACGTGTAGAAAGAGGAATGGTGCGTTTAGAAAAGGAGCAATCGACGAAAAGGTAACAACGAAGCTACCAACAATCCTAATCCACGTTTAAGTCAGCGTCTCCGGTTTTCACGACCAGGAAGTCTACGGGCAGTTCGAATACTCCGGCGTTGTTAAGGGCAATACCGATGGGGGATTGAGGATCCACTGGAGTTGGGTTGATCGGAAAACCAACCGGAAGGACGAGCCAGTTGGGACGGCTTCCCCAATCACCGATACCCAGGATGACCCGGGTGATGCGGGTAATGTCGGATACGCGAATGGTGCCGGAGTTATTCACATCGCCCGCAATTTGGGCTAGTGGCGTCATGTCGGCAAGACCAAGGATTTGTCGGCGGATGGTGATAATGTCCCCAACATCGACACCCTCATCTAGGGGCGCGTCTGCTTTGTAACTGCCCGATATGGCGAAAGTAGTAACCGTCGGAGGTCGTTCCCCGCGGAAGTTACCCTGGGCGTCGACCGTATAATCCTGGCGACCGCCGTTTTCCCACTGGAAGGTAATGGTCGCTCCTACGGCAGGGTTCCCCCCTTCCGTTAGCACTTGGCCGGAGACAAATCTTTTTGAGACTAAGTTGGCACCATCTAGGGTCATTGGGTTCGTTCCTAGAGGGTCCAGCCACGGAGCGAGGCGGGCGGAGTCCGCCGATTCGGCATCCCAGCTTAGGTGGAGTCGGCCGACGAAACCAACGTTTTCAGCACCATCACAACTTGGACGACCACCACTGAGTTGACCACGAATCCGGCGATTTTCGTCGAAGAAGGCACTACCGGAGGAGCCTATTTCGAAGCTGCCAAGGGTAAGGTCGACTTCGAAGTGATGGCCAGCAGGGGTAATAAGGTCGTTGGTCCACTGAATCGGGCCGGGGAGAATGTCCATCCCATTAGGGCCGGAAGTAGACGTTTTTTGGATGTCTCCCTGTGGGTGGTGAAAGTGACGGACAACGCCATTGACGTCTCCATCAGAGCGATCCCAGCCAGCAAAGTAGTGGTCTTCGGCTGCAAAATCAACGTCGATGATTTCGAGGAGTAAGAAGTCGTTGTCCCGGCGGCCAGCACGGAACTCTACACCGGTATAGGTAGTTGGGGTAGGCTCCGTAGTGGGATTGTTACAGTCGGTAGAGGTGTAGCCAAAGTCAAGCGTCCAGAGGTCATAAAGTGGGGTGAAACCATCCATGCAGTGAAAGCCGGTTAGGACGTACGGTCGGCCGTCTTGAGCAGTATTGTTGATTAGACTACCGGAGCAAAACCCTACTCCTTCCACAACCACCAGGTTAATTCTGGCAGCGCCAGATTTCTCGTCCTCCCAGCCATCACCGGCCGGGCAATTGGCATTTATCTGGCAGGCATTTGAGTCGCCGAAATCTTTTCCGGTACCGCCTTCCCAAAGATCGGGCCGGAACACGTGGTCCAAACGCCACAACCGGAAGGGGACGGTATCAGGTAGGGAGCCACGGTAGGTAATGGTGACGGTTTCTCCGGGTAGGAAACCGGTAAAAAGACGGTTCTTCTCGCTAGCGTCAGCCTGAGTAAAAGGGCCACGGGAGCCTTGGTCATTATGAAGGCTGATACTACCGTCGGCGGGTAAATGAAGGTCCTCAAGGAACAATGCAAGTCCACTGGTGCCGGGCACACGGAACGTACGGCTCCAGTTCATTGCCCCGTTGGCGTAGGTGTAAGCGTCATCTGCCAGTGAAGGACTGACGTCCAGGGGAATTGGTGCGGAAAAACGCTGGAGTGGACGCAGCTGGTCTTCTTGTTCCAGCTTCGTAAGGTTAGGCGCTGGCAGCTCAATCAGAGCAGACTGTGCAAATGCAAGGCTGGTGCAAAGGCAGAGTAAGAACGTCAGTAAAGTTGTGTTTTTGGGAGTCATAGTTGGTAATAGAAAAGCTCAGCAGTCAAAGGTAAGGCCTTGGGGTCGGAAGGGAGGTCCGCGAATGAACCAAAATAGGATCACTACGTATTAGAGGCGATTAAACTACCTCCATGGACAATTGGTACGAAGGCTGGACGGACGCCACTTACCCCATATTTGAGAACATGACTGGTTGGCCCGACCAACCGCCTACTACCTTTGATACGCTGAGTTGTATTCACTGCGGCGATCAGGCTAAAGTAACCATGTTACATTTCAGTGCCCATTCGGGTAGCCATATGGATGCCCCTAACCATTTTATGGCTGAGGGGGTTGATATCAGCCGGGCGCCGATTCACGTTGGCCTGGGGCCAGTACGGATCGCTGAGATCAATTGTGCCGAAGAAGTAAAACCCGCTGACTTAGAAGCCTACCAAGCGCGCACCAGGCCGCTGGTGGCTGGCGAGCGTCTAATTTTACGCACCCGCAATAGTGATAAGGCTTTCTGGTTGCAGGATCCTTTTGACCGAGACTACCACGGTATCGGCCCTGAGGCCGCGAAATGGATTGGGCAAAAAAAATTAGCTTTGATTGGGGTGGATTACCTATCCGTTGGGCCTTTTTATCAAGGCAACCCCCAAACCCACCGTGCCCTTATGAGTGCAGGGGTATGGATTATAGAGGGGGTGGACCTACGTCGTTT
>JBCDGT010000673.1:0-2884 GCA_038750915.1 Bacteroidota bacterium | reverse complement strand
CTCAACCTGGCTAACGAATTAGGTAACACTGGGGAAATCGATTTTTAAATGGGTACTGCTGGTGGTTTGCGTGCCAGTGCCCTGCGCTTTAACTGTTCTTTGCACCTGCGCGCCGCCGCCTTAATGGGATTGAGAATTTTTAATCGAACGTTTTAAATTTAAATTGGGCACGTCCGCAGGTGCGATGAAATTTAGAATTTTTGATTTTATAATTAGCAGTCAGCACTTGTAGGTGTCCCTTATGTCAGCTGATATTTAATTAGTTGGATTTTCAATTTTGAATTCTTCCGCATCACTATAGTCTTCCCCTAAGCTGCTTCTCTAGAACGATTCTAATCTTTGAAGTAAACCACCGCTGCTGCCTATATTACGATCCTAAAAACGTCGATACGTGCAAATAAAAACGAGTGCTAAGGAGTACGACGCGGTGATCGTCGGCTCCGGAGCGGGCGGTGGAATGACCGCCAACATCCTGGCCAAGGCTGGCCTTAACATCGCCATTATCGAAGCCGGGCCTTTCTTCGATCCCGCTGATCCTAAACAGAAAACGCAATTGCGCTGGCCCTGGGAAAGCCCCCGCCGCGGTGCGGGAACCCTCCGCCCCTTTGGTGATTTTCACGCCGGCTATGGTGGCTGGACCGTCGATGGGGAGCCCTACGCCACTGTCGGGGACACCAAATTCAGTTGGTGGCGCACTCGCGTCCTCGGCGGCCGGACGAACCACTGGGGCCGGATCAGTCTCCGCTTCGGCCCAGACGACTTTCACCGTAAGGATATTGATGGCCTAGGCGAAAATTGGCCCATCCGCTATGAAGACATCAAACCCTACTACGATAAACTAGATAAAATGGTGGGAGTCTTCGGTACCAACGAAGGCTTGCCGAACGATCCGGACGGCTACTTTCTACCTCCACCAAAACCACGGTTACACGAACTACTGGCCGTTAAGGGAGCCACGAAGTCGGGGGTGCCGATGATTCCCGGCCGCCTGAGCATGGTGACCAAGCGGATCAATAAAGACCGCGGCGTTTGCTTCTACTGCGGACAGTGCTCCCGTGCCTGTGCGGTGTACGCCGATTTCAGTGCCGGTACTTGCCTCATCTTCCCCGCCATGAAGGATGGGAAGGAGGGCCGGGGCGGACAAGTAGACCTCTACGTTAACTCCATGGCCCGCGAGGTGATTACCGACGATACCGGTAAGGCCACCGCCGTGAGCTACATTAGTAAAGACGACCGGAGGGAATACCAGCTTAAAGGCAAAGTCATTGTACTGGCCGCCTCGGCCTGTGAGACGGCGCGGATACTGATGAACTCTAAGGCCCCCGGACAAACAAACGGACTCGGAAATGGCAGTGGTACTCTGGGCCGCTACCTCCACGATAGCACCGGAGCGGGAACTTCTGCTTTCATCCCCAGCTTAATGGACCGCGAGCGCTACAACGAAGACGGAGTAGGGGGTATGCACGTCTACGCACCCTGGTGGGGTAATAATAGAAAGCTCGACTTCCCCCGTGGTTACCACCTTGAAGTTTGGGGCGGCATGGGTATGCCCAGCTATGGCTTCGGTGGAGGCCATAAGGCCATCCAGAAAATGCTTGGGTACAAGCCAGGTGGCTACGGTAACCCGCTGATGAAGGAGGTGAAGTCTTATTACGGTGCCGTGGTTGGCTTTTCCGGCCGGGGAGAGGCCGTAGCCCGTTACGACAGCTACTGCGAAATCGATCCGGGTAAGTACGATCAATGGGGTATTCCCACCCTGCGCTTCCACTACAAATGGAGTGATTATGAGCGCAAACAGGCCAAACACATGCAAGAAACGATTCGGGATATTCTTGTCAATATGGGCGGGAAATTATTCGACGAGGAAATTCCCAGCTACGAAAATGACCACGGACTCTTACCTCCTGGCGCCATTATTCACGAAGTCGGGACCGCTAGAATGCACGATGATCCCAAACAAGGGGTGACAAATCGTCACAGTGCCCTACACGAAGTGCCCAACGTATACCTTACGGATGCTTCGGTTTTCACTTCTCAGGCCGATAAGAATCCTACCTGGACCATCATGGCCCTCGCCATGCGAGCGGCCGACCACATTATTTCCGAACGCAAGAAAATGAACATCTGATGGATCGCAGAACAACCCTCAAAAATTTACTAGCAGGTGCTGCTGGTGCAGCGCTGATCAGTCAAACCACCGGCTGCGAACAACCACCCGTCGAGCCTGGTGTAGCGGAGCCAGAAGCCAAAGGCTACGGCCTACGCATGCCTCACGAAATCAAGCACGACGAGCGCATCGCCAACGATTCTTTCTTCACCGACGCGGAGAAGAAAGATATTGGTATCCTAGCCGATATCATCGCCCCCGGCACCGCAGAGGAGCCAAAAGCAACGGACTGCGGCATCGTTGCTTTCTTTGAGTTCATGGCCCTCGACTTACCCGATACTTACCAAGGCCCCATCCGTGGCGGCTTGGGCTGGCTGAATAGCGAAGCTAGCAACCGCTTCGACGGTCGTGATTTCGCTGGCCTAACGCCAGAGGAGCGCATCGAAATCGTGGAAGATATTGCCTGGCCTGAAAAAGCCCAAGGCACTCACTTCGAAGTTGGTGCGAATTTCTTTGATCGTTTTCGGTTCCTGACCCTGACCGGCTATTTCACCAGCAAAGAAGGCTTCAAAACCGTAGGGTATCAGGGCAATGCTCCCAACGTTTGGGATGGGGTGCCCCAGGAAGTCTTAGACAAACACGGCTTGGCCTACGACCCTAAATACCTGCCCCTTTATGTCGACCAGACCAAGCGGGACATCCAGGCGGAATGGGACGATGAGATGAACTTGATAAGCTGAGGGCTTGGTCTGTTAGTCTATTGTTTTTTATTGGTAT
>JBCDGT010000672.1:0-2901 GCA_038750915.1 Bacteroidota bacterium | reverse complement strand
CGGTGACCTCCAGGTTGCCGTTCCTTGGTTAAGCCTGCTTTTAATCCTTTTCCTTGCACCTGCGGCCGCGCAATTAATTTACGCCCCCAAACGAGGACCTGACCGCCATATACGCAAAGCCACAATAGTAAAATAGTGAAGGATAAAGCTTGAATGCCCGCGTACCATACTTGGCTGCGTAGGTTAGCCAGGTGGAACTTATGGGCTAGAAAATCTGCCCCCGAAAGGATGGCGTATGCGAGGATGAAGAGCAGGCAACCCTTTAGTAATTTGCGCAGATACCAGATTAATCGAGGCATGCTCCGCTTGCCTAATTGGCGGCGCTTCCGGCGGAGATAAAGGGCACTAAAAAGTACGTATAAAGGCCAGCCGGCCAGGAACAGCGCCTGTTCTAAACCGCCGTAAAAGGGGTTGTAGAAGTAGCGTCCCTCTTCGTGGCGAAATACGGGGAAAAGGAAAACGATGATAAAATAAATTGTTTGCCCGATGGGTAGGCTTAAGTGTTTCAGGTCGGACCAGCGAAAGCGATAGCCAGGGTATAGGCTGATCTTGACGTGGCTGAAGAGTAAGACGGGCAGCCAGAGGCTAAAGTAAATGGGGAGAAAGCGTAAAACAGGATATTCGACCAGCCAACCCCCGAAATCGAGGGCAAAATGGAGTTGGGTAAGCCCTCCGAGAATTAAGAGCAGGCCGTAGAGGCGGTTGGCCCGTGCGTCGCCCGAACGTTTTAAGAAGAACAGCCCGCCAATGCCAATGGCCGCGAGGAGGGTCGCAGCCATTAGGAGGAGGGGCAGTAGTTTCGGAAAGGGCATGCCGCGAAGATAACGGCGGGAAAGGGAATGCCGGTACGCCTAAGCGTACTGGCATCGGTGTTTACTTTGCTAGGTGGATTTGGTTGGCTTTCAATTCTTTAAAGAAGCCCTTCAGGTACTTGCTAAGCTCGCGCTTGCTGCGGTCAGACAGGCCGTCGAAGTTGTCAACCTGCGCCAGCAACGTATCCTTGAGGGAAGTGAAGTGGGCGTTAGCGTCGGTCAAATCTGGGGCGGTGTCGTATTCCCAAATCAGGGTGCGGTCGGTTACGCGGGTCTCCCCGAGGTGAGAGAAAGGTTTGGCGTAGGTAGCATTGACGAGGCCACTGAAGTCGAAGTCGTAAGGAACGGCAGTGTAAAGACCGTCGGTGCCTTGGAGCAGCTTCATGTTGCGAATCATCCGGTTGGAGAAGTCGCTGTTACCGATCATGTACTGGAACAGGGCCAGGGTTTCGGCATTCCGGATCTGACTGGCGGGAAGCGAGTAGCACGCTTTACAGTTGGTGTTATCCAAACGGCCCTTCAGCTCGTCGGTGTCTTCGATTAGGATGGCGTAGCTGGTCGTTTCGCTACCGTCAACGGTGTTAACGTAGGTAACGGTGATCAGTTGGGTGCGGAAGCTGGCTACTGGATCGATGGTGTTGTAGAGTTCGTAGGCCAGTTGCTCGCGAAGGAGCGCATCCTGTCCGGCTTCGTCGTCGGTACAGTGGGTAACGAGTTTGAAGTCGTTGTGGGTGTTGAGGCCAGCGGCACGCAAACCATCCTTCTTAAACTTAAGCTTCAGCGGGGGCATGGTGCAGATGCGGCGGCGGTAGCGGCCACGTACGGAAACTTCCAAATCGAGGGTGGTTCCATCCTTAATAACGGTAGCTGGTATGGTACCTTCTTTTTTACGGTAAGCTTCGAGGGTGTCAAAGTTGACGTGTAACTCGATGTTGGTGTTGCTATCGGCGTTCCACTGGTCGAAAAGGCTGCTGCCCACCTTCTCCCCGCCTTTGCTGGCAAACACAGCGCAGCTGAGGAGAAGGCTGTAAACGATGGTGAGGAAAAAGCGAGTCATGATATTGTTGTTGTATGGGTTTGTGAAAAAAGACTGGTTAATTATTAAATGGTTGCACGTTGATAATGAAGTAGTTACGCTTCCTGTGCTTTGATGATTCAAATATCGGGGGGTAAAGGCCTTTCTGAAAATTAGTTCGAGCCCTCCTTGGTTTCCGTCGACGAATGCTTGTAAAATTCGATGAACGGAAACGTGACTTTTTGGAAAAACGGTCGTCTTAGTGGGCTGAAATGACATGATCAGTGATTTTTTTGCTTCGCAAGATCGCTTCGCTCGGAGTTGGGCGCGGCCGCAGGTGTAAAGACGCGGTGTACGCCAGCTTATAGTGCCAATCTTGTGCCAAAAAATCTATTAGCTGATTTGCAGACGTATATATGTTATTTTAAAATTTAATGTGTTCGAAAACGAACAGAAGCCGTTCGTTTTTAGTGAAAACGTTCGGTGGTCAGCTAGCGGAGTCTCTAAATGATTAGCCCTGGTATTTTGTCTTCCGCTTGCCACTTTCCCTTTGCGGATAGGGTAGGAGCAACAGACTTTCTAATACCGGCGTTGGCCAACGGTGGCGATTATCCAATTTTCCAGCGCGATCGCTTAGCAACCTACATCCCATCCAGGGCAATCGAAAGCTCCTACGTCGCATACGATTTTGATTGGCGATTCTTGATTAGTGATATCTGATTCTTGATTTAGCTACCACAAGAACAACCCGCTTTAAGAATTTCATAATCAGTTAGCGAGCTTGTGATTGCCCTACATCCCATCCCGTGCACTGAATTACTTGACCGTCAGGGCCTATTTTTGTCTTTCCCATCATGCTCCACTACACCCGTTTATTACTACTTTATTGCCTTTGTCTATTCTGTGTAGTCAACTTGTTCGCCCTGTCTAATTCTAAACAAGGCCAAATCGATAGCTTGAAGCAATTGGTGAAGGCCCGTACTAGTTTGGATGAAACCAAGGTCGATTTACTGAATCAACTTGGCTACGAACACTGGATTACGGACCCCGCAAAATCTATTGACTACGGAATCG
>JBCDGT010000671.1:0-2902 GCA_038750915.1 Bacteroidota bacterium | reverse complement strand
TGATTTTCCTAATCGGCGCGATGACGATCGTTGAAATCGTTGATCTCCACCGTGGCTTTGATATTCTTAAAGGCTGGATTACTACGCGTTCCAAGAAGAAACTACTTTGGATTGTTGGTATTCTCGGCTTCATCCTCTCGGCGATCATTGATAACTTGACGGCGACCATCGTACTGGTTACGTTGTTGAGGAAACTGGTTCCAGATCGGGACCAACGCATTTGGTACATCTCCCTGATTGTAATTGCAGCAAATGCTGGCGGCGCTTGGTCGCCGATCGGTGATGTAACCACGACGATGCTCTGGATCGGCAATCGTGTCAGTACCGGCGGGCTGATCGAGTACCTCATCTTACCCTCCATTGTCTGTTTTGCCATCCCTTTCTTGGCGGCGAGTATGATGAAGCCCTTCAAAGGAGAACTAATCACTCCTGAACTGGAGGCTAAAACTGGGATGCCTAGCCACAAGGAAAGGCTGTTATCCAGTAAAACCATGCTTTTTCTAGGGCTGGGAATGATTGTTTTTGTTCCCATTTTCAAAACGGTTACCCACCTGCCTCCCTACCTCGGCATGATGCTCAGTCTGGGGGTAGTTTGGTTGGTTTCGGAATACATTCACCCCGAAGAGGACTTCACTGAAGAGCGAAAAGAGGCTTACTCTGCGCATAAAGCCCTTAGCCGGATTGAAATGTCTTCCATCCTATTCTTCCTCGGTATTTTAATGGCGGTAGCAGCTATTGAGTCCGTTGCAATTGGGGATGTTGGCGCACTTCGCGCGGTGGCCGAAAGCTTGGATGCAGTGATCCCGAATCAAGACATAGTGATTATCATTCTTGGCTTTTTATCCGCCATTATTGATAATGTTCCGCTCGTTGCCGCCTCGATGGGCATGTATGATCTGTCGGCTTTCCCAATGGATAGTAAGCTCTGGCACTTCATCGCCTACTCCGCAGGTACTGGTGGGTCTATGCTGATCATTGGCTCTGCTGCCGGCGTGGCTGCCATGGGGATGGAAAGGATCGACTTCATCTGGTACTTCAAAAAGATCGCCTGGTTGGCCTTTATCGGCTTTATTGCCGGAGCATTGGTCTTTTTGGGGCTGGAAAGTATCCTTTGATGAGCCAGGCCTTTTGTCTACCACTCCTACTACTGGGAGTGTTGCTCCTTTTTCCATCCTGTGAACGGGATGACCTGCTCCTGCTTGGCAGTTGGCGGGCCGTAAGTGTAGAACAAGCTGGAGATAGCTTGCGGCTCAATCCAGCAGAAATTGCCTTTACCTTCCGTCCGGACAATCGCTACCTCTACGAATCCACCCTGAAGTACCGCGAAGCGGGGACCTGGCGGTATGAGGCGGGCTTTCTTTTTGCTCGCGATACTACCTCGAAACCAGAGAGTGAAAGAATCGTTGCGGTAGAACTACTAACGGTTGATAGCTTGCAACTTTTAATGCGTGCTGATACGGTAAAGCGTAGGGTATTGCTGCTAAAAGAATAATCGCGGCGCTCCCCAATTACTATCTACTAAATACCAATTAGGGCGCGGCCGCAGGTGCAGGGAAAGGTAAACAAGTAGTGTATTGAAAGAGCAAATCGAAAATGTAGATTGGACGAAACACCGACTGCCACATCGTGACGTTGGCGTGGTTCCTGTTCATATTGTGTATCGTTTATATGGGAGTGTCCCAAAAGTTGAACTTGAAAAGCTGCTAGAAGAACGAAAACAGCTCTTCGGCTCCAGAGGTCTCGTCCGGCCTGTCGCAAGTGGACAGGATAACCAGGGTAAATCAACCGGACGGGACGTCCGGAGCCGGAGTGAATGGACCGAAGAAAAATTTGAAGACCTTCTACACAATAGAAGCAATGGACCCTACCATCTAGCCAACCCACAAATAGCGAAGCTGGTCCTTGAATCTTGGCACTGGATTGCCGAAAAGTACAGTCTCTACCTCTACGCTATTTGCGTAATGAGTAATCATGTACACGTATTGCTGAGTGCCAAAGGAGAGGAAACGGTCTCCATCGGAGCCGTGATGAAAGCACACAAAAACTTTACGGCAATCGCGGCAAACAAGTTACTTGGCCAAACTGAGACCTCATTCTGGGCGGCGGGCTATTTTGACCGTGACCTGCGCAAGAACCAATTTATTACTCTTATGTGGTACATCCTTAATAACCCGGTGAATGCTAAGCAAGTAAAGCATTGGGAAGAATGGCCCTTCACTTACCTTAACCCCGATTATGATCCTTTTTTCCGTACGACTCCAGACGTCCTGTCTGGTTGAAAATGAGCACTATGGCTCCGGACGTCCCGTCCGGCCTGTTACTGAACGGGATGACCGACCCGACTCCAGACTTCCTGTCCGGCCTGCTGTAACCGGACGGGACGTCCGGAGCCGAAGCCGAAATGTACCAGTAAATAAGTCCAGCCTACCGCTTCCAAAGTAAACTACTATCCCCGTAGCTGAGAAACCGAAAATCGTTTTCCAGGGCGTAATCGTAAATACGGTGCCAGTCATCACCCACTAGGGCGGCGACTAGGAGCAGCAAGGTGGAGTGTGGTTGGTGAAAATTGGTAATGAGAGCCTCGGCTACTTTGATGGTGGCAGCGGGCGTAAGTAACAACTGGGTGTAGCCGGAAATGCCGGATTTACCATTCACGACGATGAAGTTCTTTAAACTTTCGAGGGCCGTAAGGGGAGAGATGGCAGTGAGTTGTGGGTCTTCGGCTACCCACTGGTCCACACTTACTGGCCCGTTCAGGGCCGTTCTTCTCTTTAAGTGGCACTCTGCCCCGAGGTAGTAGAGGCTTTCGAGGCACCGCAGGCTGGTGGTGCCGACACTTACAATCGGGTTCCCAACTCTCTTGGCTACAATCAAAGCTTCGAGTAAAGGAAGGGTAATGGTG
>JBCDGT010000670.1:0-2904 GCA_038750915.1 Bacteroidota bacterium | reverse complement strand
GAATATTTGTCATGAAGAGTTTCTAGCAGAACGACAATACTTTTTAGGCCGATAAGATTCCTTACCTTTAGTGATACCCCATAAGCAAATGAAACGGCTAGTTAGCATAAAGCCCCCGGGGAGCTGGATCAGGACATGGCCTACAGCAACGAAGACAATATTTACCTCTCGGCCTACAGCTGCTGGAAAAACCCCGCTGATACGGGTAAGTGGGGAAATTGGGCCAGTGATACCATGCGCAAGATGGAGCACCTATCCACAGGTATCCAGCTCGCTGACGAAGGCCTGCACAAGCGCACCTTCACCTTTATGGATGCGGACAAGATGGATAAGGTCGAGGCCATCCGTGCGCAACGTGACCCCGGAGGCATCTTCCACGAGTGGCACAGTAAGCCAGCTTAACCAGCGCTTGATCAACAATTAGCTTGCCTATTGTCATCCGATGTTGCGCCCGCTGCTTTAGACGGCGTGGCACATCGGATGCTTAGGGGTTAAGCTATCGGGCATTCTCACTTTTCAATTTATCGCATGACTATCTCCGGCAAGCCTCGCTTGCCCTCGCAAGCTAATGTCTCATGAAACCACTCAGCCGTACTTCACTGCTCTTCCTCCTTATACTCTGCACCTGCGTCCGCGCCACTTATCTCGCTGCTGCAGACTTGCCAAACAACCCGCCAGCCAACGATGATCTGGCCAATGCCATTCCGGTTACCGGCGCAACCCTCCAAGACTTCGTGCACGTCGTCAGCGCGAACGAAGCCCAAAACGCTACCCTAGAAACGGACGAAGAAGAATGCGGTAACCAACGCTCCTGGTGGTACGTCTTCACACCGGTACATACGACCTGGTATACCTTTAGCACTTCCGATATGACCACTGGCGTTAGTATAGGGGTGTACACTGGAACGGCTCATCCACTACAAACAGTGGCCTGCTTTAGTGTAGGCAACCCAACTAATCCGCTCGAAAATAGCGTTGAACTAACCGCCGGAACGACTTACTACATCCGGACGGCAAGAGGAGATATTGGTGGAAACGAAGACATCGATACCCGCATATCCCGTACCCCCTTCGTCTGGACCGGCGCGGAATCTACGCGTTGGGACGATGCGGACAACTGGCAGCCCCGCAGCGTTCCGGCGGACAGTGCCCGGGTAACCATTCCCGACGCAGGCTCTCCGCCACGGTTGAGGTCAGCCACGGTAACCCTGCTGGAACTAGTATTAGACGGAGGCGATTTGGGCGTTCAGCCAGATGCCTTTATTACCTTGTTGGCGCAAAACCAGGGCCTGGAAATCAATAACGATGGTCGGTTGACCCTAGAAGGCGACCTGGAAGTATTTACGGACGTTTCGCCAGCGATTGACATTGCTGACGGCCGACTTTTCGTTACGGAAGCCGGCACCATCATCGCTTCCGAGACCGTCCGGTTTACGGAAGGCACATTTGACCTAGAAGGTTATTTACAAACTTCATCATCCGCCGGGAATGCCCTAGAAATAGGGGAGCGGGAGACCGTGAACGTCCGGGAAAGTGGCGAATTGAAGATTACTTCCGCCGCAGCACGTGGTGTATTAGTAGGCCCCAACGGCAATCTAAATGTTGACGGCCAATTTAGCATGGAAAGTGCCGGTACCGACGGAGTGTATTTATCTGCCGGAGCGGACCTGTCGATCAGGAGCGAGGCAACGGCATGCATCAACCAGGCACCCAATAATCTCATTGCTTGTGAAGACGCTTCCGCTGAAGTTTCCAACGTTGGGCACCTTACCCTTTCCAACCCAGGCAACTTTGCCGTCAACGGTGGGCAATTTATTAACGGCGGTGAGGGGAAGCTTATCGCGAACGGCGTGATCAGTGCAACCCCGACTTTTGAACCACAAACCCAAGTAGAGGTTGGTACCTCCGGCCAGTGCCTGACTTTCACCGAAAGCGTGCCCCTGGCTACGGCCAACCTTACGCTGGACATTGAGGGCGCAACGGCCTGCGCCCAGTATGACCAGATCATCTTTGCGGAAGCGGCGGATATTAGTGACGCAACCCTAACCTTGCGGGGAAGCTACGTGCCGCAGGTAGGGGAAAGTTATACCTTGTTCAACAATACTCACTCTGCTCCCATAACCGGGACGGTAATGGGGCTTGCCGAAGGGGATGTTTTAACCTTCAACGATGCCTTTATGCGCCTATCCTACGTGGGTGGCGATGGCGACGATATTGTGCTGACGGTTTTAGGTGTTGATGCCCCCCCAGCTAACGATGACTTGGTTAACGCCATTGAGCTGATGACCGATGAGGGGGCATTCGTACCCCCTACGAGCGGGCTGAATGGCGCGACCACTGAACCCAATGAAGTAAACTGTAGTGAAACGGTATCCTGGTGGTACACCTATACCGCTCCGGCTGATGGTGAGTACGGACTTATTGCCGGGGTAGAAGGGAACGCTCGGCCGGATTCCGAGAATGAAGTTTCCTTAGGCATTTATACCGGTACGAATCACCCACTAGTTGAGGTG
This sequence comes from Bacteroidota bacterium, assembly GCA_038750915.1. Classification (GTDB taxonomy): domain Bacteria; phylum Bacteroidota; class Bacteroidia; order Chitinophagales; family Saprospiraceae; genus Neolewinella. The sequence continues at coordinate 391 of JBCDGT010000670.1, read as the reverse complement.
GAGTGTAAGGATGATAACCAAGGTTTAGGTAATGATTTTGAATTTAGCATCCTCAATTTATCCGCCGGAGAAACGTACGCGATTCGCATCGGCGTGCCCGCCAACGTGCAGTTAGATGAAATTGGCGTAGTTGTCCGGCGATTACCCGCTACGTGGACCGGTACCGTAAGCAATAATTGGTTTGAGGCCGCTAATTGGAGAGCTGGGTTGGTACCTGGCCCCACCAGCGAAGTCGTAATTGAAGCAGCCCCTAACCCCGCCGTCATTCCCTCGGGAGAGGTGAACGTGGCCAAACTCGAAATCGTTAATGGCGGTGATTTTACGTTGGCGGAAGGGGCCACATTAACCTTGTCCGGTAATCAGGAGGGTTTAGAAGTAACCAATGGGCAGG
>JBCDGT010000669.1:0-2909 GCA_038750915.1 Bacteroidota bacterium | reverse complement strand
GTCGGCGGTGCCATAGCGGTGAAGGCGACCAGGAAAGTCACGATTCAAACCAACGCCATCTGCGAGATGTGCCAGCACACCATCGAAAAAGCGCTTTTTGCCCTTGACGGTGTAAAAAGAGCTGAACTAGACCTTATCACAAAGAAAGTGAAAGTTAAGTACGACGAAAAGGTCACAGACATCGCAACTATTCGTCAGGCTATTGCTGCCGTTGGCTATGACGCCGACGATGTACCCGCACGGCCGAAAGCCCGTGCCGCACTTGATGATTGCTGTAAAGGGGACGGTAAGGTCTGTAAGAAGCCGGAGTAGGTTACTTAGATTAACTGTCCAATCCATTATAATACCGGATGGCGTCTATGATCAATTCCGGGGTTGCGGTGGCATTGATCCTTGCCTCGCCCGGTGCTCGTAATAACGTAAAGTTGATACGAGCATCTTCATTTTTCTTGTCTTGCTTCATCAAGTGAAGTAGTTGGTCGAAGCTAGTTTCGGGAATGTGCTGATGTCCATAGACGGAGAGTACGTATTCCGTAATTTCGCCAAGGTCTGTAAGAGTTAGTTGGTCCAACTTGACACTAAGCCATGCTTCCATGACCATGCCGGCGGCAATGGCCTCACCGTGAAAAAGCCTTTGCTCCGTTTCTAGGAAATAAGATTCAATGGCGTGACCAATCGTATGACCGAAGTTAAGCGCTTTGCGGAGGCCGCGCTCGAAGGGATCCTCTAGTACGATGTCGCGCTTGATATTTACGCTGGCGGGGATGATGGACTGCCAGTCGCCGGTTGCTAGGTTGGTTAGCTGTTTGAGTGAACACCACTGGGCTTTGTCGGCGATCAGTGCGTGTTTTATGATTTCCCCGTAGCCGGATCGTACTTCCCGAGCTGGAAGGGTATCTAGAAAAGTCGGGTCGATCCAGACGGCAATCGGATTGGCGAAAACGCCAATGCTGTTTTTCAATTCATTAAAGTCGATTCCCAGTTTCCCGCCGACGGAGGAATCTACCTGAGAAAGCAGGGTGGTTGGAATCTGAAGGAAATCTATTCCTCGCTTAAACGTAGACGCGACGAAGCCAGCCATATCTTCCAAAACGCCACCACCAAGGCAGATGGCGCACCAACGCCGGCCGACGCCCGCGGCAAACATTTCTTGCCACATGGTCTGGCAAGTGCCGAGATGTTTGTTTAATTCTCCTGGGGCAACGGTGATGTGCGCTACCCGCTCGTGGGTGAGTAGGCGCTCAATTAAAGGCAAGCAATGTTTCTGGGTATTTTCGTCGGTAAAAACGACCCAACCAGCGTAGTTCCGGTCCTTAAGCCAGGTAAAATGCTCGGGCCCAATAGGGCCAATATTAATGTTGTACTGATCGGCAACGGGAAGTATCATAGGGCGAAGGTAGTGAGCTCATAAATGGCACTACCTTCTGCTAAGGTCTAGACTTACCACCTTCTTCCAATTTCCAAGCTGCCAACCGGGGCCCGGTATCCGCTGGTCTTTTACTCCATTTCTATTCTTAAGTCGTAGGGTAAGTTCGCAAAGGCGGCGCGAGCGACTTGCTCTAACTCTGCGGGAGGAAGCGAGCCTTCAGTAGCCGCTTGCTGTACGGAAAGGGGTAATACTGAACCTTCTAGTTCCCCGAATCTGATAAATATCCCCTGCCGGTTATTGCGGACAATGGAGGAAAGTACGCTGGCGCGAAAACGTTCGGGAAATTGGCTAAGGTTCATAGTAGATAGATAACAAGCGGGCTACCAAAGATAAAGCCTGCGGCGTCGGTAATCAATACCCACGATGTATTTTGACAGAAAGGCAGAACCCAGCAGACCATCGATTAAGGTTTCCTGGGGATTCTGGAGGTGAGAAAGGTCCAATGAGAGGAACTGCAAAGCAGCGGCATCGGTAAATTCGCTGGGTTTTTGGAGTAGACGGACGATGGAATAGTCTGCATTCGTACCATCTAGGCCTTGAATATTCATTTTGGTGCCAGTGTCTTCTAGTAAACCAGCGTGGCGAGCATCAATTAGATTAGCACCGGCTCCGGTATCGATGGCAAAACGAAGCTTTCGTTTCCCCGATTTCAAGGTGATGACAGGAAGGTGGTCGACGAACTCAATTCGAAAAACCATACGCGGAGCGGCTCCTTCATTGAGGGGGAATCGGGTAGATTTCCGTAATTGAAAGGTTCGGTTCGGGTAATCAATCCGGAGTTCTCCGTTACGAAGCATTTCATGGCCGACGAAGCCATCAATTTCTTGATTCATCCGTGCTTCGAGGGAACGAAGGTCTAGGGTCAGGGCCCAGATACGACCATGATCCTCCCCCGCCATCTGAAAGGATTCTACTCGCTGGTTAGTAAGTGCTACTGCACCACCGGAGGCAACGCCCAGAGAAGTAGAGAAACCGTCGTCCACCCCCCGATTATTGAGTAGAAGGGTTGGCGCCCCAGTATCTAAGATGAAGTTGCCTTTTTGCCCATTCACCTGAGCGGGGAAGAAGATAAGATTTCGCGCGAAGGTAAAGGCTTGTAAAGTGCCTTCGGCAGCATCGTTTACGGCGGCATTGCCCACCATCGTCTTGGCTTTCAAAACAGACACAGCATCCTGCGCCTGCGCCCAAAAACTTCCACCCAATAGCAGGAAGAAAAGGAGGCAGAAAGTAGGCCAAAGTACCGCGATGTTGGATTGTCTGACAACCATGGCTAGGGCATTAACCAACACTAAGTTAACCAATGATTTACATTAAGTTAACATTGAATAATGTTTTTAACAGCCTTCGTCTTAAAATAGTTGACCAGACAAGTACTTCGTGGTGACGAAATTAACTTAATTTTTATATCGAACCTAGCCTGGTTCAAGCAGGAATAAATCGGCATTATTTACATCTTTGAGGAATAGGTCCGTTTCCTAGG
>JBCDGT010000668.1:0-2911 GCA_038750915.1 Bacteroidota bacterium | reverse complement strand
CGTTCTTCCGCTCGACCTCCTCTCCTTCACCGGCGAAGCCCGCGAAAAAACCAACCTGCTCACCTGGACGACGGCCAACGAAGAAGACTTCAGCCACTTTGAGGTCCAGAGGTCGTCGGCCGAGGTGGGCACGCAGCGACCTGACTCGTCCGACGACTGGTGGGAAATAGTCGGGGAAGTGCTAAGCTCGGCGGACGAGTCAGGGCTAGCGCCCGCCTCGGCCGACGAGCGTTCATACACCTTCGAAGACAACCCCATCACCGCCTATTATCGTCTTAAAATGGTTGACCTGGACGGGACGTTCACCTACAGCGATGTCGTTTTCTTGGAGAATAATTTGGGCGCGGCCGCAGGTGCTATGTGGGTGTATCCGAACCCCAGTACTGGCCGGTTTACCGTGGATTTAACCGAGTTAGCTCTCTCCGCCGGTAGGGAGAGCGAGCTGCGTTTGGTGGATGTACACGGGCGGGAGGTTTGGGCTCGCCCGGTAACAACTGATCAGCTAAGCCTACTCATCGAACTATCCCATCCACGGGCTGGGGCCTACCTGTTGACCCTGCTATCTGATGATGGCCAAGCCTTTACCCGGCGTATTGTAATCCGCTAAGCCCGCTTATCCGATGCGTCGGGCAGCTCGGGTAATGCTTCAGAGATACAGCTGATGAGCGCCTTCGCTGGCCTATTTTTTACCAGTAGAGATAAGTTGCCAACCAAACCCCAATTAGAATCGCCAGGAAGTTGACCAAGTCATTGGTCATCCAACGGAAGCCGGCCACTAGTTTTTTGTCATGGCCGGAAGCATCCGTTATTGCTCCCGTTTCTGGGTCTTCGTACTTTGCTTGGAGTAGGGCACCAAGAAGGCTGTCGATGAGCATGCCGGCGAAGCCGAAAAGGGTGATGAGTATGAACGCACCAACGGAAGGATAAGGTAGTAGCCAGTAGCAGGTAAACCCGATAAAGGCTGCACCGGCTAGTCCCGCTAATGTTCCGGGTAGACTGATGCCACCGCTCAATCCGGGCGAAATTGCCTGCCAGGTGAGTAAGTTATAGGTTTTAGACCGGTAGTGTTGGCCTACTTCGCTGCTCCAGGTATCGGCGGTGGCGATAGCAGTGGCAGAGAGTAAAAGAAAAGGTGAAATTGGGTTGTGAGAAATTTCCCTGATTGGCTCAATGGGATAATGCCATGAGAGAATTATTAAACCGTAAACTCCGCCATTCGCCAGTACCTGAGTAGCATTCCTGGCTTGCTTCTGCTTCTCGTCTCCCCCTTTTGTCGCTCCGGGGAAGAGCTTACCAACGAGGACACTACTACCAAAAAACAGGACCAACGGCAGTAACCATTCTACCCCCCTCGAGCCGACCATGACGACTAGGGCCAGCAAGGCGGCCGTGACAATGCCGCCACCGGTCAGGCTGCGGCGAATCCGGGGAAGCATCCCGATCAAAGAGGTAAAAACCACGAACAACAGAAGAGCTACGGGGTCGATCGGGCTACTAGCCAGTGCGTGCAGCAGGAAAGCAGTAAAAAGCGGGACGGTCAGGTTATCGAGGCCCTTGGAGCCGACGGCCTCCGCTGCGGCGAGAATGATGCCCAGCATACAGACCGCCGTCAAAGTAACGGCTTCGATCTCCGGGCCGAGGAACAGATAAAGGAGGATAAAACTGATGAGAAAGGCTACGTTTCCGGGAAGTGATTTTTGGTCGCCCGTCAGCTGGTAGGTGTCCTTACTCAAGAGCTTGCCGGTGATGGTCGCGGCGGGATCACAGATGGCCAGCGTCCACATGGAGAAGGCCGCAATGGCCGGATCAAGCTTACTTATCAGCAAGAGGAGGAACGCCAACGGAAACCAGATGATGCCCCAGGCGGGCCGGCCGGTCTCGTCGCGCATCAGGCTACCCGAAGCCACTAGGCCTACCAGGGCTACCTCCGCTACGGCTACAATGGGGATAAGCAAGCGGTGCTCAACGGTCGTAGTCGCAACAGCGCAAGCTCCGACGGCGACGATGTGCAATATTTTCCTACTCACCCAGTAAGGCAGCCATCCGCGTTTTGCGGCGGTTTCGCAAACGAGGGTAGTCGACAGAACGATGGCGGCCAGGACGTAAAGCAAGGGGCTTGGGCTTTGGGTGCATGTTAAATTTTTGATGTGAGATTACTATAGTATGATCGATCCTTGCGTTCGGCGAACGTAAGTATTTGGGTACTTAAACATGCGTTTGGCAAACGCACGCACCGCTATTTCAAACTTCAGCCTTCGAACTTCATATTTTCCATAGCACCTGCGAACGCGCCCAAAACTCTCTCCTAGCCCCTTGGTTTTACTAGCTTTGACGAAAATGTACCAGTATTTGACCGGAAAGTCCGATGGGCTATTGGACTGAGCCCATGATATTTGCCGTAGCTCAAATGTTTTAGTGTAACTATCCAAGTTGGAAATGTTATGTAGTCCAGTGTTCGTATTGCCTTTTCTCGTCAAACGACCAATTTAACCTCAGCCAATGAATGACTTAAATCCTTAGTGAAAAACTTTAAAAGTTGGTCTGAATTCATGACTCAGCGCGCAACCACCAAGCTGTGCTGCCGTCTTTCTTGCGGGACCACCAGAAAACTTCCGCAGCCGTTTCGTGACAATCTATCAGGAGGTTTATCAAGGCCGTAAAGCTAACTTACTACTGCCAGCAGGAATTAAATTAGGGGCCGTAATCCGATAATCCCTATGCCAAGAAATACCTTTTATTACTACTATTTAAAGTTCCGCATTGTCACCACCTTGGTGGCAATGCTTTTTGTCTTTCCTACCTTTCTCGTGGCGCAGCACGATTTTTTGTATAAAACACCGCTCGATTTTTTCGACCTTCCCAATAGCCTTGAAGGAAATGAAGTGCAGGAGATTTACCAAGACCAGATTGG
>JBCDGT010000667.1:0-2912 GCA_038750915.1 Bacteroidota bacterium | reverse complement strand
TCCTGGTGTTGCTGCTCATGGTGAAGGCCCAGTACCACTAGCTCCTGAATGCGATTTTCCTCGGGGTGGTAAGCCTCCAGTAGTTCTTGAATCGCAGTATCCACGTGGGCACGATAAGCCAATACCGTCTTTAGTTCTGGCCGGGTCATGTTACCCCGGCTGGAACGTAAAATCCGGGGACCTTGACTCTCGTAGTAACTATTAAAAAACCAATTTAGGCGTTCGTCGAAGCAGGTGTATCCTTCCACGAACTCAGTGAGGATGAAGTTTTCAAAAAACCAGGTGGTGTGACCAAGGTGCCACTTTGGAGGACTAACGTCGGGGTGTGGTTGCACCGCGTAGTCTTCGGCTTTAAGGGGCCTGCAAATCGTTACCGATTGGCCCCGCACGAAGTTGTAATGAGCGCGGACTTGGGTGGTACTACTGATGTTTTTGGTCATGTCAGTTTATTGCTCACGTACCTCCACGCCTTTCCAAAAGGCTACACGGTTACGAATGTTTTCGGCACGTGGGTAGGGATCGGCGTAATACCAAACAGCATCGGGATTTGCCTGGCCATCGATTTCCAGATTATAGTAACTGCAATCCCCCTTCCAACCACAGAAACTCGTCGTGTCACTCGGGCGGAGGTATTCCTGCTTCACGCTTTCCATAGGGAAATAGTGGTTACCTTCCACCACTACCGTATCGTCCGTTTCGGCGACCACCTGGCCATTCCATACCGCTTGCATCATCCTTGTTTGGTTTTTTCTTCCTCTTAACGCGATCAGGACGCGAGGGTTGAAGGGGCGATTTGTCGGATAAGTCCAAAAACTTGCATTTCCGGCGCGTTGGTACAATATTGTTTACACCTCAATAGCTGGATTATACTCCAGACGCCGTACACCCTTAGTTAGGTGATTTGGGCGGCGGAGCGCGGGTGCTAAATAGGCTCGCTGAGCGAGAGCAGAGGGCAGAGACAAAGGACAGAGAATTTATTCTTGTTCTTACGAGAATAAACTATTACCTTTGCGGGCCGCAAACAGCGGTTTAAAATTAGACCAGCCATGGACGCAATTTCCTTCGTACACGAACAGGTTACCAAGCAGGGTGACTTTCCCACTTTCCGCGCCGGCGATACCGTCGTCGTTGATTACAAAATTATTGAAGGGGAGAAATCCCGTATCCAGTCCTTTCGGGGCGATGTGATCCAGATCAAAGGTGAAGGCCTCACGAAAACCTTCACGGTACGCAAGATGTCCAACGGTATTGGAGTAGAGCGGATTTTTCCTATCTCTTCCCCCAATATCGACAGCATTTCCATCGTCAAGCACGGTAAAGTACGTCGCAGCCGGCTCTTTTACCTTCGTGATCGCGTAGGTAAGAAAGCACGCATCAAGGAGCGTCGCATCAACTAAAAATTACAATAGAGCACCCGGTGCCTTCTGTAGACAAGAGCCCAGTCATTCCCCCGTGAATGATTGGGCTTTTGGCGTTAGCCCCATTCTTTCCCTAAATTGCCAACCACCAATTACCACTCTCCATGGCCAACCATGCTACTCGGGCTGCTGCTTTTCTCCAGGATGACGAACGAACCGACTGGCACAATCAAAGCCTATGGCACGTACGTGGTAAACGGGATAAACTGGTACACGCCATTCCGGAATGGGAGAGCCTTCGCCAGCTGGGGTCTGATATCAAAGATAATGTCCTCGGCAATTTGGATACTTACTTAGCACAGTTTGCCGAACGGGCGGAAGCCAACGGAGTTGTAGTTCACTGGGCCAAAGATGCCATCACTCACAACCAGATCGTCCATGGAATTTTAGCCCAGCACGGAGTGGATCGTATCGTTAAGTCAAAGTCTATGCTTACCGAAGAATGTGGACTTAACGATTACCTGAAAGAGCAAGGAGTTGCGGTAATCGATACGGACTTGGGGGAGCGGATCATTCAACTCAAAAACGAGCCGCCCAGCCATATCGTTATGCCGGCTATTCACTTGAAGAAAGAAGAGATTGGTGACCTTTTTCACGAACACCTTAACACCGAAGCCGGCGCAAGCGACCCCCAGTACCTAACGGAAGCTGCGCGCCAGCACCTGCGCGAGAAGTTTTTAGTGGCCCAGGCTGCCATTACGGGCGTCAATTTCGCCATTGCCGAAACCGGTGGTGTGGTAGTGTGTACCAACGAAGGCAACGCCGATATGGGCGTTCACTTGGCTCCTGTGCAGATTCACTGTATGGGTATTGAAAAGATCATTCCTAAGGCTGAACACCTGGGGGTATTCACCCGCCTGCTGGCCCGCAGCGCCACGGGCCAACCCGTCACCATCTACACTAGTCATCATCACCGATCCAAGCCGGGCGGGGAGATGCACATCGTAATTGTCGATAATGGCCGCACCGAACAACTAGGAAGAAAAGACTTTCGCAACAGCCTCAAGTGTATCCGCTGCGGGGCCTGTATGAATACTTGCCCCATCTATCGCCGTAGCGGCGGACACAGCTACGACCACACCATCCCTGGCCCCATTGGTAGTATACTGTCTCCGGGGAAAGACCTAAAGAAACATAAAGACCTTCCCTTCGCCTCTACGCTGTGTGGTAGTTGTTCGGACGTCTGCCCCGTCAAAATCGATATTCACGAGCAGCTCTATAAGTGGCGCCAAATCGTTAGTGAAGAAGGTCACCTAGAAGCGGGTAAAAGGCTTTCCCTAACTGGTGCCGGCAACGTCCTAAGCCGCGGTGGCCTCTACAATTTTATGGGTAAGGCCGCCCGTACTGCCCTCAAAATCGCTCCTCGCGCCGTAGTGTACAACCGCTTTAATGTCTGGGGGAAAAGCCGCGAACTACCCCAAGTACCAGCAGAGAGTTTTAAAGAATGGTACCGGAAAAATCGTAGTTAATGGGAGCTCATAAAGAGCTGAATGG